>NZ_LZMI01000022.1:0-1997 GCF_001665475.1 Gordonia sp. 852002-51296_SCH5728562-b
GGTCGCTACAGTAGAAACCGCCCACGGGTGGGGAATTTCAGTGAGCACACCTGGGGAACTTTCTTGAGCCTCGTCAAGCGAGCGCAGTGAACGTTGGCAGCGGAACGCGGTATTGGTGGATCTGCCCAGCTGGACACAGATTCAAGGCGACACCGCGACAACGAATGGAGTCGTCAGCCAATGGAAACGGTTGTCGTCTGTGCCTATGGAGTTCGCCTATTGATCCAGTCACGCATCAGCACGTTGTCGATGCTGAGCTGAGACCTACGGCGGCCCAATTGCGTGCCTACTTTGATCCGCCACGTCCTCCCAGACGATGTCCACGAAGAGTAGATATTGGCGAGAGGAGCGGCCGAAAGCGGGTTCGCCACCCCGACGGTGTGAAGAAGCGTGCCGTTCAGCTGTATCACGAGGTCCGCCATCTTCACCGCAGCCAACTGCAAGCGCAAATCGCCGTGGTCGACGCACTGGGCATTGATGGTTTAGTGCCGGGCACTGTCGGAGGATGGGTGAGCGACCCGCGCTGGGCTCATACGAGCCATCCAGATTGAGAGAGTCAAATTGGCAGGTCCCCGATTACCGGTCCAGTTGATGTGTGCCCACCCGGCTCGGCCGTGGGTTATTGGAGTTGGAGGGGCTGAGTGGAGACCCACAGGGCCTCGTATTGGTCAGGGCTGATGTTACCGATGTAGCTGTGAATACGGTCCGTGTTGTAAAAGTTGTCGATTCAGTTGGCCATCGCCACGACAAGTTCGAAAGTTGTCGACCATTTCTTGGCGTTCAGTAACTCCACCTGCATGCGTCCCCAGAACGCATCGATCGCCGCGTTATCGAAACAGCCACCAATCGAGCCGAACGAGGGCGTCAGACCGGAAAGCCGAAGGTTCTCACCGCAGCTCCACGAGGTGAATTGGGTTCCATGATCAGCGTGCACAATGGTTGTGCCAGAACGTGATCGCTCACGGACTGCCATGTTGATGGCGTTGTTGACCAACGCGGTGTCCGGGGTCGTGGAGAACGCTCGGCCGACGATTTTACGAGAGAAGCAATCGATCACCGCGCAGCAGTAGACTTTACCATCGCGGGCTTAGATTCCAGCAGTCGTCGCAACACAGACGATCACCCTGTTTCCAGGAGCACGGCCATCCGTTCGGCCGGCGTGTCCCAGTTTAGCGACCTTCGCGGACGGTTGTTGAGTTCGTCGGAGACTGCGAGTAGGTCCTCGATGCTGTGCTCTGCGAGGTCTGTTCCCTTCGGGAAGTATTGTCGCAGTAGCGCATTAGTGTTCTCATTGCTTCCTCGCTGTCAGGGCGAACCGGCGTCTGCGAGGTAGACATCGAAGTTTGTCACGGTGCTGAGCGCTCGGTGTTCGGCCATCTCCGCACCCTGGTCCCAGGTAAGACTGCCGCGCAATGACGCGGGCAGGTCTCGGAATGCTGTGATCAGAGAGTCGCGCACGGCTTCTGCGGTTCGGTTCCGTCCGAGATGTCCCAGCATCACGAAGCGAGTGGACCTCTCGACCCGAGCATATGGCCTTCTGGTCAAACGGCTCTGAATAGGCGGTTTATGGTCGGCGGCGCGTTTCGCCTTCCGCTCGATCCGTGCATGCTGTAAACGATGCGCTGCTCGTCACGGGGTGGGCCACGAGCGTACGAGTAGCTCGAGCCAACGTAACTGTGGTCCTTGCGCGCACTGCACAGCGCTTCTTGGGGAGACCTCACTTCCCTTCCCTCCGATCGGTCACGGGAGGTCTCAACGGAGGTGGTGGCTCATGGCGATGGATCTGGCCCGTCTCCTACGCTGTGCGGACTGTTGAGGGCAGTGGGTTCGGCGTCGACGATGCTCCAGAGACGCCGGACCACCCTACGTAGCCGTTCTCGAGCTGAATCGACGTTGGGGTACGGCAGTGATCGTCGAGAGCTAGTGTTCTGAGTCATTAATTCGTGTGCAGTAGTGGGCGATGGAGTCGAGGATCTGGTCAGCGGTCTTGACCCACA
>NZ_LZMI01000023.1:0-44172 GCF_001665475.1 Gordonia sp. 852002-51296_SCH5728562-b
GAATTCGAGACCATCATCAACCACGAGGCCCCTCAGGCCGCGTGACTAACCCTGTCACCTATCCGTGCACCAGGCCCCGGGCGCGCGCACGGGGGGTGGATCTCTTCGAGATCGAACCTCGTCGGCTGCGGACGCCACGGCGGATTCGCCAGACGCGCGCGACGGCGACACTCAACCGGTCGTGGAATCGCGTCGGTTCGGTGATGAATCAGGCGATCAGCAAGACTCCTCGCAGTTAGTCAACTTCGAAGAGGCAGAAGCGGCAATTCGACAATTGCCTCCTCACGAGCGTGAAGTCCTAATTCAGAGCTTTATCGTGAGGCGCGAGAATTGGTCAGGGCCAATGCCTAGGCCAGAGGATCTAGGCAAGTACGAAGCCGTCCTCCCCGGCGCGGCCGACCGCATTCTTCGGATGAGCGAGCAGGCACTCGAAGCCCAAAATCATGTCGACATCACCCTCGCTGATGGCGACGTCGAAGCGTTGAGCCGAGGGCAGAGGTACACATCGATCATCGTCGGCGGTTCAATTGTCGTCGCACTAGTTGCCATGCTGGTCCTGCTCGGGTGGGGACAAAATCCCGCATACAGTGCAATATTCTTGAGCCCGGCATTCTTCCAGTTCGCAAGCAAACTAGTTCGTGCAGTACGCGAACCAACAAACGATGAGCGCTGAGGAGATTCGAACCTGTGTCCCCTTGGCCCGCGCAGTTGGCCCGCAGTAGATTCACTAGGGCACTGCGCCAGCCAACGCCCGCAGCGCTATGGCCTGCGCCGACGGGTGTAGTCCAACGATGCCAACAATCATAAACGCCCAGGACGCGATCCTCCTACAACGTCGTCGTGAGCGGGTACAAGCCGGAGTGATCGGCGGGTGACTGCGGACTGCGGCTCGGGCTCCCGGCGCGACGTGGCGGATCAGTCCAGCGGCGTCAACTGCGACGTCGCGACGGGGACGCCCAGGATTGTGTTGACTGGCCGGGCCGATCAGTTGGTTGCCCACCACGCGGTACTCGTTGCACCGCTCGTCGACGGAGCTCCCGTACTGGGTCTTCACGCAGAAGTTGTAGCGCCCGTCGGCGACCTTGGCCTCCGCATTCGCTCCACCGACCGCGGTTCCGATGACGGCTGCCGCCCCGACAAGTGTGCCGACCATGACGATTCTCTTCGTGTTCACGGCCCCATGGTTGCTTAGGCTTACCTAATAGTCAATATCGGACATGCCCGAGCGCCTGCGCTCACCGCGCATGTGCCAAGGTGTCTGTGGAACCGGCACGCGCCAGGGGAGTTGCGACTTGGGATACGAATTCACGCTCGACGATGTCGCTTTCCTTCGTGGTCGCTATGGGGAGAAGGCGCTCGAGGTGGTCTCGGGTATGGCGTTGACGCCGTCGTCGATGATCGCCGACGTCGAAGCGGCCCGACGACGCTACGCGCCTCACGACGCCGCGCTCATCGAGACCGTGCGCGATCGACGGCGAGCTGCGCGCAAACTGCGCGACGCCGATCAGTGGCTGCTCACCGACGATGCTCTTCAGCAGGCGACGCGGAGTGTGGTTGCGGCACACCGGGCTGCCGAGATCGCGCAGCGTTTCCCCGGTGCGGTGATCCACGACGTCACGTGTTCGATCGGTGGTGAGGTCGTCGAACTCGCATCGCAGGAGGGGGTCGGTGGCGTGATCGGCAGCGACCTCGACCACGTGAGACTGTCGATGGCACAACACAATCAGCGCGTCCTCGGGCAATTGCCGACTCCGACTGCGCTTCTCGTCGCCGATGCACTGACCCCCACGTCGACGGCCGACGTGGTGATCGCCGACCCTGCCCGACGGTCCGGCGCCGGACGGATCTTTCGGCTCGATCAACTCACGCCGCCGCTTCCCGATGTCTTGATGACCTATGCGGGACGCGTTGTGATCATCAAATGTGCTCCGGGACTTGACTATCGGGCACTGCGTAACCGATTCGGCTTCACCGGAGAAGTGCAGATCACCTCGCTCGACGGTGGTGTCCGTGAAGCCTGCCTGTGGAGCGGGCCGGGGATCGTCGACCGTACGCGGGCAACGGTGCTGCGTACCGGTGGTGACGGCGCAGTGGGCGGTTTCGAGGTCAGCGACGACGAGCCTGACGACGTCGACCAACACGGTCCGGTCGGTCGGTGGATCGTCGACCCCGACGGCGCCGTCGTCCGTGCCGGACTGGTGCGTCAGTACGCCGCACGGCACGGTCTGTGGCAACTCGACCCGCAGATCGCCTACCTCACCGGCGAGCAGGTGCCGTTGGGGGAGCGGGGATTCGAGGTCATCGAGGAGGTTTCGACGTCGGAGAAGGCGTTGCGGAAGACCCTCGCCGCGCACGACTGCGGCACGTTGGAGATACTCGTGCGAGGCCTCGACGTCGACCCCGACGCGTTGCGGAAGCGGTTGCGTCTCAAGGGTTCGCGGTCACTGGCGCTCGTGCTTACCCGCGTCGGCCGCAAGGGCGTCGGGTTCCTGTGTGAGGCCGGCGTCAGGGCGCGATAGTCGCGCGCAGAAAACCACACCCCTCGGGTCCTCCGCACGTACCGGTACATGCGAGCGACCCACGGGGCGCAACTTTCTGCGCGGCCGCGATGTGACAGGGACCCAAAGGTCAGTCCCGGGGGCTACGACTGTCCCGGTGAGAGCTCGGTACCGGCGATGTACCAACCGCCCGGCTCGAGGTGGATCGAGTCGCCCTCGCGATGCGAGGCCTCCGACTCGAGATGACCGGTGGTACCCAGCTCGACAGTCACATCAGCAGGTTCCTGAGCGGCGTTGAGCGCCACAGTGATCGGCTGTTCAGTGTGCACGCGGTAGACCAGTAGGCCCTGGTTCACGTCGAGTGTTTGCACGCGCGCGTGCTCGATGTCGGGAAAGCGGCGTCGAAGTCCCAGCAGCCGCTGGTGGAGTCGGTAGATTGCGGGCAGCGAGGCGTCGTCGGGAGGTGTCTGCGGCAGCGGCGGTCGGATCGCGTCATCGCCGCCGATGCGTTCCTCTTTCGTTCCATTCCAACCCAATTCGTCGCCGTAGTAGATCGCCGGGGTGCCGGGCAGGGTGGCCAGAAGCACGACGGCGAGATCCGCGGAACGTTCGGCGAGGCGGGTCGCAATGCGGGTCACGTCGTGATTGCCGACGAACGTCCACGGTACGAACGTGCTCAGCATCTCGTCGTGGCGGGTCAGCGCCCACTGCAGTTCGTGCATGTTGGCGTCGATGATGCTGCTCCACACGGCTTTCCACAGCTCGTACTGGGTCACCGAGTCGACGCCGCTGTCGGAGACGAATCCCGGATAGTCGCCGTGAATGACCTCCGCGAGCACATAGGTGTCGGGGAATCGCTCACGCACGCGGGGTAGAACAGTGCGCCAGAAGGCAGGTGGGACCGCATAGGCCGCATCGAGACGCCACGCGTCGGCGCCTGCGTCCAGCCAGTGACACATCACGTCGACGACCAGGTCGGCGACGTCGGGATTGCGGTGATCGAGCGCGACCAGGTCGTCGTGACCCTCAAAGGTGCGCGCCGAACCGTCACGCGCGCGACGCGCCCAGCTCGAGCCGTCGGCAACTCGATCATGCCGGCGTGACACATGATTGAACACGCCGTCGAGCATGATCCTGATGCCGCGCGACCGGCATGCGGAGACGAGGGCGTCGAAATCGGCTCGGTCGCCGAGACGTTCGTCGATCGTGAAGTAGTCGAGGGTGTCGTAGCCGTGGGTCGCGGACTGAAAGATCGGACCGAGCGCGATCCCGTTGACTCCCAACGCGACTGCGTAATCGAGCCAGTCGATGAGTGCTGACAGCGGACGTCGGCAGGTCCGGTCGACGCCGGTGGTGTCGGCGCCCAGTGCGCCGAGCGGGTACACGTGCCACCAGATCGACGTCGCGACCCAGTCCGGCGTGGTGGCTGTCATCAGTCGGTGTTATTCTTCGAGTCGAAGAAGAACACCTCGCCGATGTTCGTGGCCGTCGCGATCTGTCCCGACGGCGACACCGCGACTCCCGTCGCGAAGCCTTCCGCGCCGGGCATCGCCACGGTGCGCTTCGTGGCACCGTTCGACGTGTCGACCTCGACCAGCGACAGCGAATTCTTGCCCTGATCGCGCACGACGGTCCACGCGGTCTTCGATGACGTGAGGGTCGACAGGCTCACGGCGGCGAGATCCTTGCGCTGCCAGACCTGCTCAGCTTTGTCGCCGCGGTCGCGAAGCAGGGTCAGCGGGGCGCCGATGACACCGGTCGGGATGATCAGACCGTCGGGGGAAACGGTCATGGACGCGAATCCGTAGCCGCCGTTGTCGTAGGTCCACTTTGTCTTGCCGGTCGCGGCGTCGAGCGCGACGATCTGGCCGAGCCTGCTGAACGTGTAGAGGGTGTTGCCATCGGCCGACAGCGTCGGTGCGCCGATCACACCTCCGGGGACGTCGGCATGCCAGACCTCCCGGACAACACGTCCGTCGTTCTGCTTCGCGTACGAGAAGCCGCGGATCTGCGACGCGATCGCGCCGGTCGGCCAGAAGTTCAGGAAGAAGCGGCTGTGCTGCTCGTCGACGGCGGGCGGCGCGGGCACGGCGCAGCGTGGGCCGTTGCTGACGCAGTCGCCGTAGCCCCAGAGCGGGTCGCCGGGGTCGGCCTCGGGTCGCAGGCGCACCTCGGGTGCGGTGAAGTCGCTGTTCTGGGTGTTGAGCATCAGAATCTGACCCTGGGTGGTCACCACGAGTACCTCGCCGGGGGCCGCGAACTTGGCCGACAGTGGCACCCCGATCACCGGCATCCGCCAGCGGATCGCGCCGCCGGCGTTGAACGCCACGAAGGTGGTCTCCTCGCCGACGTAGGGCTGGTCGAACTGGTCGAGCAGCGTGGAGTTTCCCTCGATGCCCGCGCGCATCCGTTTGCAGAAGTTCATACGTCCCGAGTTGGGATCGAGGGCAAACAGGTTGCAGCCGTTGGCTGTGCTCGCGGTGACGTTGACGTTCGAATGGTTCGACAGCGTGAGAGGAGCCGTCACCGGGCCGCCGGTCGGCCGTGTCCAGCTCAGGGCGAGGTCGTCGGGGATCGACGGGTAGGTGTAGTTCGAGTTCGCGCCGTTGCCGCCGTAGCTCGCCCAGCCGGGACTGGCGACCGAACGTACGTCGATGTGCCCGTCCGAGCAGGCGCTGAGTGCCACCACGGCACCGAGCAGGAGCGCCAGCGGCGCCAGAACCCGTCGCGGTACCCGAATCCGGGGGCCAACCACAGCCATCCTGCTCCCGTCATGTTCGGTCTCCGGCACTGCACCGGGACGCCAGCAGTTGAGCCTATCGTGCGACGCTTCGCCGCTGGTTCGCACGGCGGCTCCGCTGCCCACTGAAGCCGCGGCTCCGCCGCCGAAGCCGACAGCGGCGTCGATTATGGTGAGTTGTCATGACGACGATGTGGAACGCCTCGTATCGGTCGCGGTGGCGAGCAGGTCGACGCCGCGACCCGCGACAGGCGCGCTTCCTCACCCTCGATTCGCTGCGCTGGGTGTTGCGCAACAAGGCGTACACGCCCTGGTATCTGGTGCGGTACTACCGGCTCGCGCGATTCCGGATGGCCAACCCGCACATCGTGCTCCGGGGAATGCTCTTCCTCGGCCGCAACGTCGAGATTCACGCGACGCCGGAGCTGAGCAGGATGGAAATCGGACGCTGGGTCCACATCGGTGACGGCAACTCGATCCGCTGTCACGAGGGGACCATGCGTATCGGCGACAAGACGGTCTTCGGCTGCAACAACGTGGTCAACTCCTACCTCGACCTCGAGATCGGCGGATCGGTCCTCGTCGCCGACTGGTGCTACATCTGCGACTTCGACCACAAGACCGACGACATCACGCTGCCGATCAAGGACCAGGGCATCGTGAAGGGGCCGGTCCGTATCGGCGCCGACACCTGGGTGGCCGCGAAGGTCTCGGTCCTGCGCAACACGATCGTCGGGCGAGGGTGCGTGCTCGGGTCGCATGCCGTGGTCAAGGGCGTGATCCCCGACTATTCGATCGCCGTCGGCGCTCCCGCGCGGGTCGTGAAGAACCGTAAGGACGACTGGGCCTCCAACGCCGAGGAGCGCGCCGAACTCGAACGCGCACTTGCCGACATCGAACGTAAGAAGGCCCAAGCCCGCCAGGTTCCCGGCGCCTGACCCGTCCGCGTGCCCCCATCTGCGTGCCCTGAGCCGATGTGTGGCTCAGGGCTGCTCCGGATCGCGTTCCGGGAGTGGCCTTTCGGCGATGAACGGGCGTCCCACAGGATGGCGGACTCGACGCTTGGCGGAGAGGTAGACGCCGCTGGTGCGTTCGGCCACCTCCCGCCAGGAGAACTCAGCAGTCAATCGCGCACGGGCGCGTCGTGCGCGCGCAGCGGTCTGTACCGGATCTGACAGGCATGACCGCACCGCGGCGGTCAGCCCCGCGACGTCGCCGGGCGTGAACGTCAGCCCGGTCACCGGCGCCACGACAGCCTCGCCGAGTCCGCCCGCCGTGGAAACCACCAGAGGCGCGCCGGTGGCAGCGGCCTCGAGGGCGACGATGCCGAACGGTTCGTACCGCGACGGCAGCACGATCGCGTCGCACCGATGCATCAGGTCGACGAGTTCGTCATGGCCGACGCCGCCAAGGAAACGCACCGCGCGCGAGACCCGATGGCGGCGAGCGGTGTCGACGAGCCAGTCGTACTGAGTGCCGTCGCCCGCAATGGTCAGCGTGGTGCCCGGATGGGTGCGTCGGATGCGGGGGAGCGCGGCGAGAAGATCCTGCACGCCCTTCTCGTATTCGAGGCGCCCGGCGAACAGCAGTTCCGCGGGACCCTGCGTGCGTGTTCGTTCGGCGTAGGGCCAGATGTCGACGTCGATGCCGTTGTGGATGACCTGGACGTCGGGCAGCCCTGGCCCGAAGAGCCTGGTCACCTCGTCACGCATCGACGCCGAACAGGCGATCAGCGCGTCGGACTCGTTGGCGAGCCACCACTCGACCGAGTGCACCTGACGGTTGGTCCGCGCGCTGACCCAGCCGCTATGCCTGCCCGCCTCGGTGGCGTGGATCGTCGAGACGAGCGGGACGTCGAACAGCTCGGCGAGCGTGATCGCCGGGTGCGCAACGAGCCAGTCGTGGGCGTGCACCACCTCGGGTGTCCAGCGTGCGTCGGAATCGGCAGTGAGGATGCCGAGTCCGGCGCGGACGAATGAGTGACCCATGGCGAGTGTCCACGCCATCATGTCCTGCCCGAACTCGAATTCCGGTGGATCTTCCGCGACGGCGATCACCCGCACACCCTCGACGACGGTGTCGGTGGTCGGGTGTGTCAGCGCGTCGGTACCCGACGGCCTGCGGGTCAGTACCGCGACGTCGTGCCCGATGGCGGCGAGCTCGGTGGCGAGGTGGTGTACGTGCCTGCCGAGGCCGCCCACCACGACCGGCGGGTACTCCCACGAAACGAGCAGCACTCTCATGCGCGCTCGTCTCCGCGGAGTCGACGGGCGTCGAGGTCGGCGAACAGTCCGTCGGCGAGATTCCAGCTCGCGGCAAGACGTGCCGCCTGCTCGGTGCGTCCGCGTAGCGCGGCGTCGGCGATCTCACGTGTGGCGTGTGCGTGGGTGTGGGCTCGACGCACCGCGTACTCGGCAGCGGTGTCCTTGGAGACCATGAAGGGCCAATCCGACGAGACGGTCAGCAGGGTCTCCCGGACGATCTGATCGGCAACGCGATCACGACCCGACTCCGCATCGAGAAGTTTGTCGACGGTGTCGAGTGCTGTCTCGACCACCTCTGCGTTGAGTTCGACGAGGTGCTCGACCTGCGGACCATTCCATACACGCCAGTCCTTGCCGGAACCCCACGAGCTGTCAGTGAGCGACACCGGTTCTCCGACAAGGCCATCGGCTGCTGCCGATGCCATCGTCCCGACCCGCACCCCGGCTTCGGGGAGGCGTCGAAGCACCTGTTCGAGCCACACGGGTCCCTCATGCCACCAGTGCCCGAACAGCTCGGTGTCGAACGCCGCGACGACCAGCGCCGGTCGGCCGATACGCTCCGATTCCGAGATCAGGCGCGCGCGTACATGTTCGACGAAGTCGTCGACATGGCGATCGATCACTGGTGCGACGCGGTCGGGGTCGTAGGGTTTCTTATTCTGCGCCGCAACGGTTTTGCCGGTCACACGCGACATCTTGAAGCCGGTCGTGTGGTCGTAGGTGTGGAAGTCGCGGTAGACGGAGTGGCCCGGATATCCCGATTTCGGTGACCACACTTGATAACTCACGGTCAGGTCGCGACCGAAGGCGAGGACCTCGGAGTCTCCGACGGGTCGCGCGAGCGAGGTGTCGCCGTGAAGCGCCGGGCCGTCGACCATGAAATGTCGCACGCCCGCAGCCGAATACTCGGACTCCATCCCCGGCGTGAACGCGCATTCGGGCGCCCAGATCCCTTGCGGCGCAGCACCCCACCGTGATCGAGCGTCGGCAAGCCCCTCGGCCAGAGAGAATCGACGCAAGCGCGGGTCGAGCAGCGGAGCGAACGGATGGGCGAGCGGGCCGCCGAGGATGTCGACGACGCCGCTGTCGGCCAGTGCTCGGATCAGCGGGCTCGCACCGTGTTGCCAGTGGCGTTCGAAATCGCCCAGTGCGCTTGCCGCACATCGGAATTCGTGCGCGGCGAGTTCGCGGCGGACGATATCCGGATTGTCCGCGGCCGCCACCGCCCTCAGTTGCCAGTCGGCGAGCCACTCGTGCATGGAGCGAAGGCAGTGCGGGTCGTCGAGTTGGGCGGCCAGCACAGGCGTGATGCCCAGCGAGAGCTGATCGGTGAATCCGTCGGCCGCCAGCCGTCGGAGCATGGCGAAGACAGGAAGATACGACGCCGCCCACGACTGGTAGAGCCACTCCTCGCCGACCGGCCAGCGACCGTGATTGGCCAGCCACGGCAGGTGAGAGTGCAGCACCAGGGTGAACTGGCCGGGCACGGCGTCGCCGCTGCCCTGTGGGTGCGTCGCAGTGCGGGATGAGGAAATTGTCATCGGGTGTGCCGGGTGCTCAGGGTCGGACCGCGATGGCGAAGAGGTCGAGCGAGGCGTCGATGTCTGCGGTTGCGCTGTTTGGGGAGGTTTCGAGAATCACGAAGTCGTCAGCGGAGATCGCGGCGACGTCGGCGACGAGGTCGGCGGGCCAGTCCTCTCCCGCCAAGGCGCGCTCGATCTGTGCGTCGATCAGGGACCCGCCCCACTTCGCGTCCAACTCCGCCAGGCCCGGGCCGTGGTAAACGCCATGCATCACAACGGATTCCAGCCCGCCGTCGGTCAGGAGATCGGTGAGCTCGACGGCGTCGAGTTCGCGCGTGTGGAACGGATTGAGCGGGGTGTCGCGGCCGGGCGAGAAGGTGATGCGATTGGGCGTCGAGATAAAGAGACGCCCGCCGGGGCGCAGCACTCGACGGCACTCGGCGATGAACGCGGCTTGATCCCACAGATGCTCGATGACCTGGAAGTTCACCACGACGTCGACCGATTCGTCGGGGAGCGGGAGATCAACGAGGTTGCCCGCGATCATCGTCAGTTCCGGGTAGCGCCTGCGGGTGTGTTCGACGGCCGACGCGTCGTAGTCGACGCAGGTGACCGTCGCGCCCGCGGCGGCGAGCATCGCGCCGCCGTAGCCCTCACCGGAGCCTGCCTCGAGAACCTCTTTCCCACTGCACGACTCCGCGATGAACCGGTAGGCGATCTCGTGGCGACGGAACCAGTAGTTCTCTGCCGGGATGCCGGGAACCGTCCGCTCGCCGGTCAGCGCCAGTTGGGCTTCGGTGTCCAATGCGTCCATGCCGGCCGCGGGTCGTGTGGCCTCGGAAGTCGTCCCTGAAGTTGCCTGAGGGGTGGCCTGCGAACCCGTGCTCACCGTCGGCAGACGGTCCGTAGTCGAGCCCTGTGCGTCGATCATCCCCATGAGACTAGTACCCGGGGCCGTCCCAAGAACGTGCCACAGTCGCTTCGCCTGCCCGCAGTCGTCACATCCTGCCCGTGAGAACGCCGCCATAGTGTGAGGTAGGTGATGTTCTAAGGCAAAATAGGAGACGCTAAAGTGGGTGGAGACCGATGGCCTTACCCGCCGGTAAGTTGCCGAACCCGACGCAGGAGGTCGACGTAGACCCATGACAAACATTGTCGTTCTGATCAAGCAGGTTCCGGACACCTGGTCCGAGCGAAAGCTCTCCGAGACCGACTACACGCTTGATCGCGAAGCCGCTGACGCCGTGCTCGACGAGATCAACGAGCGTGCGGTCGAGGAAGCGCTGCAGATCAAGGAGGCCAACGGGGGCGAGGTCACCATCCTCACCGCAGGTCCCGAGCGCGCCACCGAAGCCATCCGCAAGGCACTTTCGATGGGTGCCGACAAGGCCATCCACATCAAGGACGATGCGCTGCACGGTTCGGACGCGGTTCAGACCGCATACGTGCTCGCCCGCGCACTCGGCACCGTCGAGGGCGTCGAGCTGGTCATCGCAGGTAACGAGGCCACCGACGGTCGCGTCGGCGCGATCCCCGCGATGATCGCCGAGTACCTCGAACTGCCGCACCTCACGCATCTGCGCAAGCTGACCGTCGAGGGCGAGTCCCTCAAGGGCGAGCGCGAGACCGACGACGGCATCTACCACGTCGAGGCCGAGCTTCCCGCGATCGTCAGTGTCAACGAGAAGATCAACGAGCCGCGCTTCCCGTCCTTCAAGGGCATCATGGCCGCCAAGAAGAAGGAAGTTCAGGTCGTCGGCCTCGCCGAGATCGACGTCGAGCCTTCCGATGTGGGCCTCGAGAATGCGGGCACGACGGTCACCAGCTCGACCCCGAAGCCTCCGAAGACCGCGGGTGAGCGTGTCACCGACGAGGGCGACGGTGGCGTGAAGGTTGCCGAGTACCTGGTCAGCCAGAAGATCATCTAGGCGCCGAACGCACCGAGACCACCTCACCGGCCCGCGCGGTCAGCAGACTCGCCGCAGGCCACCAGACATCCAGGAGCAAAACAATGGCAGAAGTACTCGTTCTGGTCGAGCAGGACGCCGAGGGCGCCCTCAAGAAGGTGACCAACGAACTGATCACCGCCGCTCGTGCACTCGGTGCGCCGTCGGCCGTAGTGGTCGGCGCACCCGGTGGCGCCGACGGCATCATCGACGACCTCAAGGCCGCCGGTGCCGAGAAGATCTACGTCGCCGAGTCCGACGACGCAGCCAACTACCTGATCAGCCCCAAGGTCGACGTCCTGTCGTCGGTCGCTGAGCAGGCATCGCCCGCGGGCATCCTCGTCGCGGCGAACGCCGACGGCAAGGAGATCGCAGGCCGTCTCGCCGTGCGTCTCGGCTCGGGCGTGCTCGCCGACGTCGTCGACGTCAAGGAAGGCGCTGTCGGCGTCCACTCGATCTTCGGTGGTGCGTTCACCGTTGACGCGCAGGCCAAGGGCGACACCCCCATCTTCTCCGTGCGCCCCGGTGGCGTCGAGGCCGCACCGCAGGCTGCTGCGGGCGAGCGCGTCGACGTCGAGGTTCCGGCGCAGGAGGGTGGCGTGAAGATCACCAAGGTCGAGCCGAACGTCGGTGGCGACCGTCCGGAGCTCACCGAGGCATCGATCGTCGTCTCCGGTGGTCGTGGCGTCGGAAGCGCCGAGAAGTTCTCCGTCGTCGAGGAGCTCGCCGACTCGCTCGGTGCCGCTGTCGGCGCCTCGCGTGCCGCCGTCGACTCGGGCTACTACCCGGGCCAGTTCCAGGTCGGTCAGACCGGCAAGACCGTGTCGCCGCAGCTCTACGTCGCACTCGGCATCTCGGGCGCGATCCAGCACCGCGCAGGTATGCAGACCTCGAAGACGATCGTCGCCGTCAACAAGGACGAGGAAGCGCCGATCTTCGAGATCTCCGACTTCGGCATCGTCGGCGACCTCTTCAACGTCGCACCGCAGCTGACCGAAGAGGTCAAGAAGCGGAAGTGATCTCGACAAGCTCGATCAGCGGTTAATGGCTCGATCAGCGGGCTTATCGCTCGATCAGCGGGCTTGCTGGTTGAGCCTGTCGAAACCACTCGGTGATCTCGACAACCTCGATCATCGGGTCACAGCCCGCTGGTTGAGCCTGTCGAAACCACTATCAGCGATCCCCGGCCCACCTGGGTCGGGGATCGCTGCTTTTTGTTCACCGAGCGCGCCCCGACACGTCACGCGCACGTAGCAGGCCGGTCGTTGCGACTGGCTTTCATCTGGGGCATGACAGACGTACTGGACAGCCCGGGTGTTGCACACGGACGCACCCTCGTCGACGCCGGACGGCTGCGGATCGTTCTCACCGAGTCCCCGGAGCTGATCGACGCTGTCCAACGACTCCGCTACGACGTCTTCGCCGCCGAGCCGGGCTTCTCCGATCAGATCGGCGACCCGACAACCCGCCGCGACGCCGACCACGTCGACGAGTTCGCCGAGCACCTCGTCGCCATCGACGACGAGTACGGCGTTCTGGGCTGTGCACGACTGCTCGCACCGCCGCGAGCCATCGCCGCGGGCGGTTGGTACTCGGCAAGCGAATTCGACCTCACCGAGATCAACCAGATAGGCGGGTCGGTCGTCGAGATGGGCCGCGCATGCGTGGCGCCAGGCCATCGCCACGGCGCAATCACCGCGCTGCTATGGGCCGCAGTGTTGCGATACCTCGACGACGCGGACTACCGCTACCTGATGGGCTGCGTCTCGGTTCCGCTCGGTGGTCCCGGTGACGAACAGCGAGGTTCGACGCTGCGCGGCGTCCGCGACCACGTCCTCACCCGCCACCGGGCGCCGTGGCGAACCACCCCGTTGCACAGCCCACTGATCGACGGTCGCATTCTCGACGAGATCGAGCCGCCGTCGACGCTCACCCTCCCGCCGCTCCTGCGCGCCTACCTGCGTCTCGGCGCGACGGTCTGCGGTGAACCGGCGATCGACGAGATCTTCGACGTCGGCGACTTCGTCACCATCATCGACCGCGAACACGCCAACACCCGCTACCTCGACAGACTTCGTGCGACAGGCGCGCGACTCGCAGTATCTCCACGAGAGTGAGGTCCGTATGACGGCCGCAGCGATCATCAGCCCTCCGACGTCCCCCGCATCACTGCCGACGCAGACAGTGGTGCCGACCGCGCACTCTGCCTCCGCCACCAAGCCTTCGTCGTCCGCGACGGTCAGGCCCGAGGGTCACCGTCACGCGTGGTACCCGGCCAGCCCATGCGGCGACCTCTGCCACGCCGACAACCCATTCGCCCGGGCCAACGTGCTCGTCGTCGCGACTCGCGTGGTCCTGCTGGCGGCGTCGACCATCGTCTTCCTGCTGATGGGTTCGCTCGTCGCAGTGCTGCCGCGACTCCTGCGTCGTGCATACATCCGCACGAGTGCGCGAACTCTGTTGTGGTCCTTGGGCGTGCGAGTGGTGATCGACGATCGTCGGCCGTTCGCCGCGAGCACCCGTGGGCTCGTGGTGTCCAATCACATCTCGTATCTCGACATCCTGGCCGTCGCGGTCGTCAACCCGGCCCGGTTCGTCGCCAAATGCGACGTGATGTCGATGCCCGTCGTGTCAACGCTTGCTCGGCGACTCGGAATCATCTCGATCGACCGCGGCTCGCTGCGTACCCTGCCCGCAACCGTCGATCGGGCGGTGGCAGAACTGCAGGCCGACAACTCGGTGGCGGTGTTCCCGGAGGGCACCACCTGGTGCGGACGTGCCCGCGGTGAATTCCGGCCCGCGTTCTTTCAGGCGGCGATCGACGCAGGAGTGCCTGTCATTCCGCTGCACGTCGAGTTCGAGGTCTCCGGAATGGTCACGGCCGCAGCAGGTTTCATCGGCGATGATTCGCCTGCCGACACGCTTCGACGTGTGCTGCGCACCCGCGGCCTCGCGGTGCGTATCCGAGTGCATGAGTCGCAACTTCCCGGGTCGGACCGTCGTGAACTCGCCGAGCGCTGCGCCGAACTTGTCGGTGGGGCGCCCGCACACGCTCATCCGTAGGCCACCGGAGCAGCTGACTCACATCGGTGACCGCGGAAGACACACCCGATCGCTCGATCCGATACGGTGAGAAAACCGCGCCGATCCCTACGGTGCGCCTGGCCGTCGGGAGATTTCGTGACCGCGAGTTCGCAGACAGACACCGAGAACGACGCACGTCGCGAAGCCGCACGGGCGCGGTTCAGTGAGCTGCGTGCCGCTCGGGGCGCTGTCGCCGACGCCGACCTCGACGCGGTCTGGGCCGATCTCGACACCATCAGACCTGCCGACATGCTCGGGAGTTGGCGCGGTGGCGAGTTCGTCACCGGCCACGCGATGAACGGACTGCTAACCAAGATCGGTTGGTACGGCAAGAACTTCATCTCGCTCAGCGAGGTGCAGCCGCTGGTGTGCCGCGACGAATCGGGAGAGCTGTACTCCAACACCAGCGTCGGCAAGGGTGAGGCGTCGTTGTGGGCCATCGAATTCCGCGGCGAGGTCACGGCGTCGATGGTCTACGACGGCCAGCCCGTGATCGACCACTTCAAGCGCGTCGACGACACCACGGTGATGGGCATCATGAACGGCACCGGCGGCCTCATCGGCGGCCGCCATTTCTACTTCTACCTCGAACGTGACTGAGTTCTGAGCGTCGACGCTCTTACCACATCTGCGTCGCAACCGCCCGCGTCAAGAAGTCGGCAAGTGATCGCCAAGCGTGTCATCGCAGTCTGTCGTCGTCCCTGAAGGATCGACACGAAGGCAGAAGCCATGGCGCAGACCAGACGCACCCGCACGCCACACATTCGCACATCACACACTCGCGCGAGGCGCCCAACGCCAGCGCCGCACCGGCCGGTCGACGTCGGAAAGCAGAGGTGGACCCCGGTTCAGCGCGTGACACTCGCCGTGGTGTGTGTGGCAACCGCGATGCTCATGCTCGACATCGCAGTGGTCAACACAGCGCTACCCGCGATGGCACGCGAATTCGACGCGGGGATGACCTCGCTCAAATGGGTGATCGACGGATACACACTCGCGTTGGCGACGATCGTTCTCAGCGCAGGCGCATGGGCTGACCGCATCGGCCGACGTCGCGTCTTCGTCGTCGGCGCCGTGGTGTTCACCATCGGGTCCGCGGTCTGTGCGGCTGCGGGTGACATCCTCACCTTGAACGCCGCACGTGTCGGCCAGGGGTTGGGCGCCGCGCTGCTGTTCGCCTCCTCACTCGCGTTGCTGGCGAACGCATTTCCCGGGAAAGAGGAACGCACCAAGGCATTGGCGGCCTATGGGGCGACCATCGGGGCGTCGTTCGCTGTCGGACCGCTGCTCGGCGGTGTACTCACCGACTGGATCGACTGGCGCGCAATCTTCGTCGTCAACGTTCCGCTGGGTATTGCGATGATCTACGCGACACGGTGGATCGATGAGTCGGCGAGCAGTCGTCCGCGACGGGGTGACGTGTGGGGTCAGCTGAATGTTGTTCTCGCGCTGGGTGCATTGACCTATGGACTCGTCGAAGCCAACTCGCGCGGTTGGGCGGATGCGGTAACGCTGAGCGCATTCGGCGTCGCCGGGATCGCGTTCGTCGCGTTCCTCGTTGTCGAATCCGTTGTCGCGCAACCTATGCTGCCGCTGCGCATGTTCACCAACCCTGCATTTGCGGGAGCTCAGGTCGCAACGTTCGCGATCAGTGCGTCGATGTTCGCCGTGTTCGTGTACGTGACCATCTATCTGCAGGGGGTGCTCGGGATGTCGGCGATCGCCGCGGGCCTCGTCTATCTGCCGGGGACGATGGTCATGCTCGTCGTCGCGGGTCTCACCGATCGCGTCGTCGGACGCGTCGCGCCCTGGGTGCTCCTGTCGACGGCCCTGTTCGCGGTGGCGGCGGGACTGGTCTGGATGACGTGTGCGGGCCAGCACAGCAGTGGCTGGATCATGGTGCCCGGCTTCCTCGTCGCCTGCGTCGGTGCGGGTGTGTTCAACCCCGTGATGAGCGGGGTCGTGTTGGCCGAGGCCGCGCACGACGACGCGGGTCTTGCCGCCGGCGTCAACGATGTCTTCCGTCAGTCGGGAATCGCGCTCGGCGTGGCAGCACTGGGTGCGGTGTTTCCTGCCGTTTCCGTCTTGAACGGCGGACAGCCCGCCGCCTACGTCGACGCGCTTGGCCGTGCGTTGTGGATCAGCGCCGCGATCGCAGTGCTCGGTGCGCTCGTGGTGATCGTGGCAATGCGGTCGGCGCGCGCGAGCGTCGATGCTGTCGGGCCGGTCGCTCCGGCTCGGACAGCCCACATCGTTGCGATGCCGGTCGTAGACTCGGAATCGCCGTTTTTCCGACATTCCGGTCCACAGGTGTGAGGGGAGAGATGCGGGAGTATCTGATCCTCGGTCCCCTCGAGGTTCGTCGTGCAGGCGAGACAGTCGATCTGGGATCGCCCAAGCAGCGAATCGTCCTGGGCGCGTTGATCCTTGCGCGCGGCGCGGTGGTGTCGGTCGATCGGCTGATCGACTCGGTGTGGGGTACGCATCCGCCGCCCGCCGCGACGACGAGCCTGCAGGCCTACATCTCCAATCTGCGGCGCGCGCTACGCGGTGAGTCCGGTGGGCCGTCGCCCATCGAGCGGATCAGTCCCGGATATCGACTGACCATCGCCGACGACTCCGTCGACCTCGTCGAGTACGTTGCCCTAGCACGCAGGATTCGCGACGAGGTCGACGCCGCCCGTTGGCATGATGCACTGCAACTCTGCGAACAAGCACGCAGGTTGTGGCGTGGACCCTTGTTGGCAGACATGGCCGACGAGAAGTGGGTCGGCCCCGATTCCGTTGCGGCGTCCGAGATGCGACTGTCCGTCACGGAGGCGTACATCACGACGCTGCTCGCGCACGGCGACACCGGTCAGGCGCTCACCGAGACGTCGACGTTGCGCACGCTCGATCCGCTCCGCGATCGTGCTGCCTGGCTGCACATGATGGCGCTCTACCGTGCGGGCCGCGGCGCCGATGCGCTCGCCGTGTACACAGAGCATGTTCGACGACTCGACGACGAACTCGGCCTCGACCCGAGCAACGAACTGCGCCAGTTGCAGGGCGCGATTCTGCGCCACGACCCCGAAATCGCGGCCTGGCCGCGAGCACCCCGCTGGTCGGGGGCCGGCCCGGCGCCGTCACCGGCCGGCGGGGTGGACGCCGACAATCCCCATGCGGAAAGTCCTCGTGCGGAAAGTGCCGACACTGCACATGCCGGCGTACAAGGCGCATACGTCGATACGCCGGAGGTCGTCACTGCCGGAGGAGGTCCGGCAGCCGGGCCGGACGGCGCGCTTGTCGGGCGTGACACGCAGCGGCGCACGCTGGCAACGCTTTTCGTCGACGATCGGGGTCCGGTCACGCGGTGGCTGGCCCTGTCGGGTGCGGCAGGGATCGGCAAGACCAGGCTCGCCGAGGAGGCAGCTCGGATGGCGTCGGCCAACGGAGACATCGTAGTGTGGGTGAGATGTCCTGACTCACAGGGCATTCCGGCATGGTGGCCGATGCGTCAACTCTGCCGCGAACTGAATACCGACGCCGACTCCGTGTTATCGGTTCCACCGGGAGTCGACGCCGACGCCGCGCGGTTCGCGGTGTACGAACGCGTGCAGGGTCTCCTCGAGTCACACGCCGCGGCCCGACCGGTCACCGTCATCGTCGACGACGCGCAGTGGGCCGATCCCATGTCGATCGACCTGCTGGTCTACCTGACCACGGCTCTGCAGCGGGTGCCGGTGCGGGTGATCGCCACGGTGCGCGACGAGGAGGGCGGGCCTGCGATCGCTCGCCTGCGCTCGGCGATGGTGCGGGCAGGGGGTCGTATCGTCGACGTTCCCGCATTGACGCGCCATGAGGTCACCGCATTGGTGCGGGAGATATCCGACGTCGAGCTCTCGTCGGGCGAGCTCGACGAACTCGTCGCCGCACCGGCGGTAACCCGCTCTTCGTCGCGGAGTATGCGCGGCTCCCGGATTCGCAACGCGGAGAAATCGTTCCGGCGGCTGTCCGTTCGGTACTCGATCGACGGCTCGCCTCGCTCGACCCCGCGACGCGTGAGGTGGTCGGCTATGCCGCGGTCATCGGTGACGACATAGACGTCCCGCTCCTCGCGCACGTGATGGACCGTGATGTCGACGAGGTCGCCGACTGCATCGACGACGCGGTCGACGAGCGGATCGTGGTGACCGGCGTGGGCCACGGGCGCACCGTGTTCGCGCACGCCCTACTGCGTGGAGAGGCGATGGCGGGCATCAAAACGTTGCGACGCTGCAGAATTCACCTGCGCACGGCCGAAGTGCTTGCGTCGGCAACAGATTCGGCGTCGTCGGCGCGGCGGGCAGGCCACCTCCTGCAAGCCCTGCCCTTGGCCGAGGTGGTCGACGTGGTCGAGGCGTGTCGTCGGGTCGCCGCCGACGCGACATCACGATGGGATTCGGTGAGCGCCGCCTACTGGCTCGATGCCGCACTGCGCACCTATGAGGCCTCCGAGAGCGCCGCCGCCGACGTCGCCATGCGCGATGCTCTGCTCGTCGACCTCCTCGACGCGCATCTGCGTGCCGGAAACGTCGCGACGGTGCTCGAGATGGTGGCCGAACGACTGAGCGATGCGATGCGTTCGGGGAGTCCGCAGACGGCTGGACGACTGGCCGCCACGCTGATCAGGTCCGGCGGGGGATGGCCGTGGGTTGCGCCGGGAACCGAGACCGGCCCACTACAGGACCTATTGGCGACCGCAGGCGAGTTCACCGACGGCGACGCGGCGAGCAGCGCACGGGTGTTGGGCGCGTTGGCCATCGGCACCTGCTACAACCGTGACGCCGCGATCCCGGCGACACTTCTCGCCCGCGCGGAGGCGCTCGCGCACCAGCTCGGTGATCCCGACGTGCTCGCCGACGTCATGGTCGCGCGCTTGCTGACGTATTCCGGCGTCGCAGAACGGGCGCAGGAGTCGGTCGCGCTCGGTATCGCCATTCGTGAGCTGCCGCATACGTTCTCGGCGCTCGACGAGGTGATCGTCGATTCTGTGCTGTCGATGGCGACGATGACACTCGGCGACCTCGACGCCACCGAACGGCACCTACGGCGCGGGATCGTCGGCAGCGAACGGATGCGTCTACCGATACTGCGCGCACAACTGCGGTGGATGGAGGCCGCCGTCGCGGTCTGGCATGGTCAATTCGACCGTGCGCGTATGCATTTCGAGACCGCCTATGCGGTCCACCAGCAGACGCAACTCTACGTCGCCGGGAGTGGAGCGCTTGCGATGATGGCGATGGCAACGCAGGAGGGGATGTTCGAGCAGATCGTCGACGACGTCCTGGGAATCGATGGAAACGACCGGCTGCAGTGGGTGCGCTCGGTGATGTCCGGTGCCTCGGGCAGTTCCGTTGCGACACTTCTGGCCTCGGGCGTCGCCACCGTTGCGGGTGTGCACGGTGACGCCGACCTCGCGATCGACATGATCGACGCCTGGTTGGGCGAGCGGGAGCCGATGATGTGGACGTCGCTCGCCCAGGCGGTCATCCTTGCCGGCGTCGTCGTCGAACTCGAATTGACCGATCGTGCCGAGCTTTTCATCGACTATCTCAGTCGATTCACGCAGTGCATCGCCACCGTCGGGCAGGTCGGATGCATCGGCCCGGTCGATCTCGCGCTCGCGGAGTTGTACTTCTTGATCGGTGACGACGACGCCGCCATCGAGGCGCTCGACCGCGCACGAGAATTGTCCGAGACCCAGGCCAGTACGCCAGGGGTTCTGCGGTGTCGGATGGCCGCGGCATCCCGCGCGCCTGCAGGAGCGCGGCGTGACCGTGAGCTTGCCGATATCTCCGCGCTCGCTGCTGCTGCCGGCATGAGCGCACTCGCTTCGACGGCGACCGCTGCGCGCATTGTCTGACCTGCACGAATTGATGTGCTCTGAACGACGGACATCGGCTGGCGTGCACTCCAAGAAGACCGCAAGATCATCCCAAGGGTGTGCCGACATCGTGTGAGTGCGGCCGGACCAGCCGGTCGCCACGTGCACATTCGAGGAGCATCGCCATGACCCAGACACCGACCGGGATCGACCAAGCCGACATCGCGGGTTTGCGCGCCAGGATTCGAAGAAATGTCTTCCGTCCCTCCGAGGAGGGCTATGCGACCGTGAGCTTCAACGCCTCGGTGTCGCGGCGCCCGTGGGCGGTCGTCGACGCGGCAGGCAGCGACGATGTTGCCGCGGCAGTCGCGTTCGCTGCAGCAAACGACATGACGGTTGCCGTCCATGCCACCGGACACGGCGCGACGCCGACCGACGGACGGTCGTTGTTGGTCCGGACCGGTGCGCTCGACACATGCGAGATCGATCCAGCAACGCGGACAGCACGGGTCGGTGCAGGCGTCCGCTGGCAGCGGGTCATCGAGGCGGCAGCGCAGTTCGGACTCGCGCCGCTGTGCGGATCGGCGCCGGGCGTTGGCGTAGCGGGATTTCTGTCCGGCGGCGGTATCGGGCCGCTCGTCCGGTCGGTCGGGGTGTCGTCGGATTATGTCCGCGCCATCGAGATGGTCACCGGTGACGGGCTCGTCCGGCGGGTCAGCGCCGATGCAGATCCCGATCTGTTCTGGGGTTGCCGGGGCGGGAAGGCGACGCTCGGCATCGTCACGGAGTTGGAGATCGAATTGCTGCCGATCGCTGAATTCTATGGCGGCGCAGTCTATTTCGACGGAGTCGACGCGCCGTCGGTGCTCGCGGCATGGCAACGGTGGACGCAGGATCTTCCCCGCGAGGCGTCGACGTCGATCGCGCTGTTGCGGCTGCCCGACATGCCGGGGGTTCCGCCGATGCTCGCGGGCAAGCTCACTGTCGCCGTGCGCTACGCCAGCGTCGCCGACCCCGACACCGCGGCGTCGACCTTCGCGCCGATGCGCGCGGTGGCGACCCCGATTCTCGACGCGGTGGGCACGATGCCCTACGCCGCCGTCGGCATGATCCATGCCGACCCCACCGATCCGAAGCCTGCGTACGAGAACGGCATGTTGCTGTCGGGGCTGCCCGACGACGCGGTGCGCACGCTGCTCGACCACGTGGGACCCGAGGTCGCTTCGCCGCTACTGCTGGTGGAACTGAGGCTGCTCGGAGGGGCGTTCGCCGAGCAACGCGGACCCGACAGTGCGGTTTGCCACCGCGACGCCGCGCTCAATCTGCACGTCGTCGGCGTCCTGGTGCCACCGATTGCCGACATCGTGCCCGGGCACGCCGACCGGCTGCTCGGCGACATGTCGGCGTGGGCGACCGGCGGACGACTTCCCAACTTCACCGCCAGCGCCGACCCCGAGCGCGTCCGGTCCTGCTACGACGAGGAGACGGCGGCCTGGCTGGCGGCGCTGGCACTCCAGCACGACCCCGCCGGCGTGCTCGCTGTGGGCCAAGTCGTCCGCTGAGACCCGGTCCGCTGTAACCCGACTCCGCACGACGGAATTGGTCCCGGGTGTTCGCGCGTTTATCCTGGGGTGCGTATGTCCACGTCATCCCGCGCCCCGGTCTACCTCGACAATGCCGCGACGACAGCTCTGCTGCCGGAGGCACTCGAGGCGATGACCGCCTGCTACCTCCAGCCGGGTAACGCGTCGTCGTTGCACGGTTCGGGTCGTCGTGCCCGGCGTCACCTCGAGGAAGCCCGCGAGACCGTCGCGTCGGCACTCGGCGCGCGGCCGTCGGAAGTGATCTTCACCAGCGGCGGCACCGAGGCCGACAACCTGGCGATCAAGGGCATCTACTGGGCACGCAGGCGTGGAGACGCGCAGCGTCGTCGAATCATGGTGTCCGCGGTCGAGCATCACGCCGTGCTCGACGCCGCGCAGTGGTTGGCCGACAACGACGACGCCGAACTCGTCGTGATCCCGGTCGATGCCGAGGGTGCGGTGTCGGTCGCGCACGTGCGTGCCGAACTCGAGCAGCACGCAGCGCAGACGGCACTGATCTCGGTGATGTGGGCCAACAACGAAGTCGGGACGATCCAGCCGGTGAGCGAGATCGCGGCGCTCGGTATCGAGTTCGGCGTTCCCGTCCATTCCGACGCCGTGCAGGCCGCCGGTCACATCCCCGTCGACTTCGCGGGCAGCAGGCTATCGGCGATGAGTATTGCCGGGCACAAGTTCGGTGGACCGTACGGATGTGGCGCGCTGCTTCTCGGCCGCGACGTCGAGTGTGTTCCGTTGCTCCACGGTGGCGGTCACGAGCGGGATCTGCGATCGGGCACCCAGGACGTACCGGGGATCGTCGGGTTGGCTGCCGCGCTGCGACGGTCGGTCGACACCCTCGACGAGACGCTGCCGCAGGTGGCCGCCATGCGGGATCGCCTGTTCGACGTGCTGCTCTCGATCGACGGAGCGACCGCCAACGGGCCTCGCGACGATCGTCGACTGCCCGGCAACGTGCACGTGTCGTTCGCGGGTTGCGAAGGGGATTCGTTGCTGATGCTCCTCGACGCCAACGGTGTCGAGTGCTCGACGGGTTCGGCGTGTACCGCAGGCGTTGCCCAGGCCAGCCACGTGTTGCTGGCGATGGGGGTCAGCATGGCCGACGCGCGCGGGTCGCTGCGCTTCTCGCTCTCTCATTCCACCACCGACGCCGACATCGAGTCGGTCGCCGAGATCATCGGGGAGGTTGTCGACCGCGCCCGCGTCGCCGGACTGGTCTCCACTACCTCGGGGAAGGGGAACTGATGCGCGTACTGGCAGCGATGAGCGGAGGAGTCGATTCGGCCGTCGCCGCGGCACGTGCCGTCGACGCCGGTCACGAGGTCGTCGGCGTGCACCTCGCGCTGTCGACGGCGCCGGGGGCCCTGCGCACCGGCTCTCGCGGATGTTGTTCACGTGAGGACGCCGACGATGCGCGCCGCGCCGCGGACGTCCTCGGTATCCCGTTCTACGTCTGGGACTTCGCGGAGAAGTTCAAAGACGACGTGATCGACGAGTTCGTCGAGGCCTACGCGGCAGGGCAGACGCCCAACCCGTGCCTGACCTGCAACGAGAAGATCAAGTTCTCCGCGCTCGCCGAAAAGGCGGTCGCGCTCGGTTTCGATGCCCTCGCGACCGGTCACTACGCACGACTCGCCGACGGCGAGCTGCGTCGCGCCGTCGACGATGACAAAGACCAGTCGTACGTGCTGGCCGTCCTGACCGAGCAGCAGTTGTCGCGGGCGATGTTCCCGGTCGGCGACACCTCGAAGCCGCAGATCCGCGACGAGGCGGCCCGACGCGGCCTGTCGGTCGCGTCGAAGCCGGACTCACACGACATCTGCTTCATCCCGACCGGCGACACCCGAGCGTTCCTCGGTGCACGTATCGGTGTGCGTCCCGGTGCCGTCGTCGACGCCGACTCGGGCGAACGTCTCGCCGACCACGAGGGCGTACACGGCTTCACCATCGGCCAGCGCAAGGGACTCGGGATCGAGGCGCCTGCCGCCGACGGGCGTCCTCGCTACGTCACTGACATCGACCCCGAATCGGGCACCGTGACCGTCGGGGCCGCAGAGAATCTGCAGGTCTGGTCGATCAGCGCCACCAAGGCCGTGTGGACGTCCGGACAGGTTCCGAGCGGCCCGATCGAGTGCATCGTTCAGGTGCGCGCGCACGGTGGGCTCGCGCAGGCGGTCGCGACACCGATCACCGGCGACGACGGACGGCCCGGAATCGACATCGAGTTGCGCGAGCCGCTGACCGGCGTCGCACGTGGCCAGGCGGCCGTGCTGTACCTGCCCGACGCCGAGCGAGGCGATCTCGTCGTCGGCTCGGGTCGTATCGCGGGCACCTCGCACGTGCGTCGCAGCGACGCGGCCGTCGCGGGTGCGTCGTCGAGTGCGCACTGACCGGTGATGTGATGACGTCGCTGCCGACCGGTGTCGGTACGGGTGTCGGCTCCATGCCGGGCACCGATCCGACAGAGGCCGCGGCGATCGTGGGCGGCGAACTCGACTTCACCTACCTCGCCGAGTTGCCCGCGCGCGGGATCGGGGCCGACATGGTCGGCCGGATGGGCACCCTGCTCGTCGACATGCCGATCGACGCCGGACCGTGGGGCTATCGTCTCGCGGCACGACCCTCCGCCGTCACCCGAGCGGCGTCGGACTATCTGCGGTTCGACCTCGACGCACTCGAAGAACTGTGGGACACAGCGGGATTCATCGGTACCGGGCGGAGTGTGAAGGTGGCGGTGTGCGGGCCGTTCACCTTCTCCGCCTCGGTCGAGCTGCCCAACGGCCACAAGGTGCTCCGCGACGTCGGGGCGTGGCATGACGTCGTCGAGTCGACCGCCGAGGGGCTGCGTGAGCACGCTCAGGAGGTTGCCCGACGTCTCGGCGCGCAGGTGACCGTGCAGCTCGACGAACCTCTGATCGGCGCCGTCCTCGACGGCACGGTGACTCCGCTGACCCGCCTCGATCCGATCCGCGCGATCCCGCTGCCCGAAATGGTGGACGCGCTCGCGGGCATCGTCGAACAGGTGGGTAGACCGGCGATCGTGCACAACTGCGGAGCGCCCCGCTGGGATCTGATCGGGCGGTTGCACGGCGTCGGACATTCGGTGGTGCTCGACGCCGCGATCTCCTCGGGGCCAGACGTGCTCGACACCGAGACCCTCGACGGAATCGGTGCCTTGATCGAACGTGGGGATGTCCTCGTCGCGGGCGTGGTGTCGGCGCAGCGGGCCGACCGACGCGCCCGCGCCGAAACGGTCGCCAGCGGGTTGGCCGCGATCACCGATCGCATCGGGCTGGATCGAAAAGTGCTGTCCGACAACGTGATCGCGACTCCGACGTGTGGTCTGGCCGGGGCGTCGCCCGCGTGGGCACGCACCGCCCTGGGCATCTGCGCACGCGCAGGCGATCTGCTTTCGGAGGACCCGCAGGCGCTGTGACGGCTGCGTGGAGGGCTGGCGGCCGAGGTCGGGGCGGCGGGGGACTGGTGGGGCCAGGCGCTCACCTGAATGTGTGTCGTTTCGAAAGATGTGGGTGCTGCAGCACACACATCCTCGGATTCGACACACATTCATGCGTCCCGGTGGGTCGGTCGCTCAGTCCGGAAGACCCGTGGACGCCTCAGAGTGGCGGAAGCTTGGCCAACGACTTCTTCGGCGCCACCTGGCGGTAGCTCGCGTCGAGAAGCTCGGCGACCTCGTCCCAGTCGGTCTTCTTGTCGAGAAGCAGTCCGAGCCAGCCGTACACGCCGACGTACGCGGGGAGGAAGAACCGCGGATCGTCGACGAGGGCGTCGCGTTCGGCGTCGTCGGGAATGAACAGCACCGACTGGTCGTGGCGCTCGCCGCCCTTGACGCTTCCGCCGTAGGTGCCGAACATCTTCCCGCAGCGGAACGTCGGCCGGCCGTGTGCGACGACCTCGGTGGCGTCGGGTAGCGCGAGTGCGATCGTGCGCACTCGGCCGAGCAGCGGATCGGCATCGTCGAACGCGATGGGGTGCGGCATAGGTCGACGATAGGGGACGGTAGCCGAGCGGGAGGGCGTGTCGGTGCCCTTCGATAGTCTTTGAGGGTGGCACAAGACGTCGGAACCACGGATCCCACGACGAGGGATCCCAGCGCGGATCTGCGTGAGCAGTGGTCGAAGCTCGCTGAAGAGATACGCGACCACCAGTTCCGCTATTACGTCAAGGACGCGCCGATCATCTCCGACGGCGAGTTCGACCATCTCCTGCGTCGACTGCAGGAACTCGAGGACACGCATCCCGAGCTCGCAACGCCCGATTCGCCGACCAAGCTGGTCGGTGGGGGATTCTCCACGGCGTTCACCCCGGTCGACCATCTCGAACGGATGCTGTCACTCGACAACGTCTTCGACGGCGACGAGATGCGCACGTGGGTCTCGCGGGTCGAGGAGGAGGTCGGTGTCGGCACCGAGTACCTGTGCGAACTCAAGATCGACGGCGTCGCGCTCGCGCTGGTCTACATCGACGGCGTACTCGACCACGCCGTCACCCGCGGCGACGGACGCACCGGCGAGGACGTCACGCTCAACGCCCGCACCATCGAAGACGTCCCGGCGCGGCTGTCCGCAACCGACGAGTACCCGATCCCGCATGTTCTCGAGGTCCGCGGTGAGGTGTTCTTCCGCGTCGAGGATTTCGAGGCGCTCAACGCATCGCTCGTCGACGACGGCAAAGCCCCCTTCGCCAACCCCCGCAACTCCGCGGCGGGTTCACTGCGGCAGAAGAACCCGCAGATCACAGCCAGACGTCGGCTCCGGATGATCTGCCATGGGCTCGGCCACACCGAGGGCTGGAAACCGAAGTCTCTGCACGACGCCTACCTTGCCATCGGGGCGTGGGGGCTACCGGTGTCGACGCACACGACCAAGGTGTCGGGAGCCGACGCCATCCTCGACCGTATCGCCTACTGGGGCGAGCACCGCCACGACGTCGAGCACGAGATCGACGGCATCGTCGTCAAGGTCGACGACTTCGCGAAGCAGCGTCGGCTCGGCTCCACCTCGCGCGCTCCTCGCTGGGCGATCGCGTACAAGTACCCGCCCGAGGAGGCCACCACCAAGCTGCTCGACATCAAGGTCGGTGTCGGCCGAACGGGGCGCGTCACGCCGTTCGCCTTCATGGAACCGGTGCTCGTCGCAGGTTCGACGGTCTCGCGCGCCACGCTGCACAACGAGTCGGAGGTCCGCCGGAAGGGTGTGCTGATCGGCGACACGGTCACCATCCGCAAGGCGGGCGACGTGATTCCCGAGGTGCTCGGTCCGGTGGTGGAGTTGCGCGACGGTAGTGAGCGCGCATTCGTGATGCCGGAGCGCTGTCCGGAATGCGGTTCCACGCTGCGGCCCGAGAAAGACAGCGACGCCGACATCCGTTGTCCCAACGCGAAATCCTGTCCCGCGCAGCTGCGCGAGCGGCTGTTCCACCTCGCGGGCCGCGGCGCCTTCGACATCGAGGCGCTCGGGTACGAGGCAGCGACCGCACTGCTGAGCTCGGGGGTCATCGTCAACGAGGGCGACCTGTTCTCACTGACCGCCGACGATCTCGCCAAGGTCGACCTGTTCACCACCAAGGACGGCAAGCTCTCGGCGAACGGTAAGCGTCTGCTCGTCAATCTGCAAGGCGCCAAGGATGTTCCGCTCTGGCGGGTGCTCGTCGCGCTGTCGATCCGTCACGTCGGCCCCACCGCGGCGCGTTCTCTCGCAACCGAATTCGGCTCGCTACAGGCGATCGAAGACGCGACGCCCGAACAACTCGCCGACGTCGAGGGACTCGGCGGAACCCTCGCGCAGAGCATTCACGACTGGTTTGCCGTCGACTGGCACCGCGAGATCGTCGAGAAGTGGCGTGCTGCAGGGGTTTCCATGGAGGACGAGCGCGACGAGTCCATCGTGCGCACACTCGAGGGCAAGACCATCGTCGTCACCGGCTCGCTACAGGACTTCTCCCGCGACGGCGCCAAGGAGGCCATCTTGGCGCGCGGCGGCAAGGCGTCGGGGTCGGTATCGAAGAAGACCGACTACGTGGTCGTCGGCGACGCGCCCGGCAGCAAAGCGGCCAAGGCCGAACAACTCGGCGTGCCCGTGCTCGACGAAGACGATTTCAAGCGTCTGCTGGAAACGGGGGAGGGGCCTGCGCGTGCTATTCCGGAGTCTGACCCGGAGCCGAGTTGAGCAGTGATGACCTGAACGCTGAAACCGTGTGCGGCAGCCACAGCGCCTGCACCGGGGTCAGCGGCGGATAGTCGAAATCCTTGACGATGACCCGACTTTCGTGACTGGCGCCGGCGGGATCGGTCACGAACGCGACAGCGCTGTTGTCGACGAGTACTGCTGTCGCGGGTGGAGCACCCTGGACACGGCAGACGCGCAACGTCGGCTCCACGCCGCTGCGGCGCAGATGCGCGACCAAGAAGTCGGTGTAGAAGGAATGCCGCTCCGGAGCCCACACGACGATGGGCACGTCCACGAGATCTCGCACCGAGATGGTGTCTGCGTCGGCCAGGCGATGGTCGGCCGCCATCGCCAGCCGCAGCGGATGGTAGGTGACGATCGACGAGGTCAGTTGCGGCGGTGTCTCGACACCGCGACGCATCACGAGATCGATCTCGCCCGACAACAATTGGTCGGTGAACCGGTCGGGAAAAGTCTTGATCAGCGTCACCGATACGTCGGGATGCAGCTTGAGCGCGGGTTCGATGAGCGCGAAGGCCTCGTCGCCCGACAGGGCGGGTGAGTGTCCGATGGTGAAAGGGTCGGGAACCCCGGCTGCTCGACGTCGGACCGATCGCGCGAGTCCGCGCGCGCCCGCGAGTAGTGGAAGCGCCCCCTCGAGGAGATCCTCGCCTGCCGCGGTCAGCACGAGTCGTCGACCCGACCGGTCGAACAACGCGACGCCGACCTCGCGCTCGAGTTGGCGCAATGCCGTCGACAGCGCCTGCTGAGTGAGAAACGTCTGCTCTGCCGCTGCCGCCAGAGTCCCCGCCTGCGCGACGGCGACAAACTGTTCGAGCCGTCGGGTGTCCAGTGCGGCAGCGTCTCCCAACTCGGACATAGCGCAAATCTTACTTGAGTAAAGTCCAGCAAGATCCGATTGAATTGGAGTATCGGGATTCCTACCGTCGGAGGCATGACGCAAAATCAGAGCTCATCCGTTCTCACTCGCCCTCTCGACGGCAAGAGTGCCGTCGTGGCGGCAGGTGCGAAGAATCTCGGTGGACTCGTGTCGCGCGATCTCGCGGGACACGGCGCCAACGTCGCCGTCCACTACAACAGCGATGCCAGCAGGCCGGAGGCGGAGAAGACCGCGGCCGCGGTCGAAGAGCTGGGCGGCAAGGCGATCATCGTTCAGGGAGACCTCACCGCTCCTGCCGCGGTCGCCGCGCTCTTCGACGAGGCTGTCGGCGCATTCGGTGGCGTCGACATCGCGGTCAACACCGTTGGCAAGGTGCTGCGCAAGCCCATCGTCGAAACGACTGAGGCCGAATACGATTCGATGTTCGACATCAATGCTAAGGCTGCGTACTTCTTTCTTCAGGAAGCAGGAAAGCGACTCAACGACGACGGTGCGATCATCACCATCGTCACCTCTCTGCTCGCGGCCTACACCGACGGCTACTCGACGTACGCCGGCGGTAAGGCGCCTGTCGAGCACTTCGCCCGCGCGGCTTCCAAGGAGTTCGCCGATCGCGGCATCTCGGTCAACAACATCGGACCCGGACCGATGGACACGCCGTTCTTCTATCCGCAAGAGACGCCGGAGCGTGTGGAATTCCACAAGTCACAGGCGATGGGAAACCGGCTCACCCGAATCGAAGACATCGCGCCGATCGTGACCTTCCTTGCGACAGAAGGGCACTGGATCACCGGACAAACAATCTTCGCGAACGGGGGGTACACCACGCGCTGACCCGGTCAGACTGGATCTGGCCGTACTTGCTCACCTGGCACCGATGGATTGCTTGCGGATCCGAGTGCCTGCCCGACGCGATTCATCAAGGAGATCACATGACCACCTCGCTACCCGCTCCCGTCGCCGCGTCGATCGACGCGACGAACGCGGGCGATCTGCAGGCGTTTCTCGACGCCTTTACGCCGGACGGCTCCGTCGACGATTGGGGTCGGGTCTTCACCGGACCCGACGCGATCACCGGTTGGAGCGACAACGAATTCATCGGTAAGAACGTCACTCTCGACGTCACGAAGGTCACCACGACCGATGCCGACACCGTCGTCATCGCGACTGTCGGCGGGGACGGATTCAATGGCCCGTCGACATTCACCTACACCGTGAGCGGAGACAAGCTGTCGCGCATGACAATTCGCGAGTGACTCGTCGTCTCGTCAATTCCCGCTCAGGTGTGTGACAGCTGGCTACGTCTCGGTGCGGAGCACTGTGCTGACGATGCCCGAGAGGTAGCCGAGACGCGCGATCTCCGACGGCCGGAAGTCGGGCCCGCCGATCCTGCCGAGCAGCAGGGCCTTCCTGCCATCACCTAGAGGGGCCGCGGCCATGCGGGTGTCCATCTCCTGCCAGGCCCCGGGCACCCAGTCGGCGTCGGGATCGAGCTGCGCGGCCTCGCTGAGCGGAAGCCAGTCAGCGCTGGTCAGCGGAGTCTCGGGCGCACCGGAGCTGCCGTAGAGCGAGAGCACGCCACCTGCGGCTCTGGTGACGACCATCGCCCACGACACACGCAGTACGCGGGGTGCGTTGTCGACGAGGACCTGCAGGCGGTCATGGTCTGCAGTGGCCACCTGGTCGACCAGTTCGAGTTCACGGTGAGTGTCGAGTAGCCCGCTGTAGGGACGAATGGAGTCGACGCGCACGCCGGTGACCCGTTCGGCCGCCGTGATCAACGCATCGGGGAGCGAGCCGGGTGTGACATCGACGACGAGGTCGTCGACGGCGTAACCGTCGCCCCGTTCGACGACCTCGAGAGACAGGATGTCGGCGCCGACGGACCCGAGCTGCACGGCGAGCAGTCCGAGGCTGCCAGGGCGGTCCTCGAGGTACACGCGCAGCAGATATGACACGTGCGACATTGTCGCACCGTGGCCGCGGGCGTGCTCGGATGGCATAGGCCGCGCGCTGTTGCCACGATGGAGGACATGGTTTCGGTTCCCGATCACGACGACGCGCCCGCCACACAGCACGTCACGACGTCCGTCGCGCGACGCATCGAGTCAGGGCGTGAACACGACTTCGTCACCTGGACAGACGCCGGGATCGCGCTGGCCCGCACGTTCCCCGGCTTCCTCGGCGGCGGATGGTTGCGGTCGAGCAGCAAGCCCGACGAGTACTACGTCGTCTACCGCTTCGCCGACGACGATGCGCTCGAGGATTGGAACTCCTCGCCGGTGCGCAGAGCGTGGTTGTCGCGCGGTGAGGGTGTGGCCGTCGAGTATGCGACGCATCGCCTCTCGGGTATCGAGGGGTGGTTCGAACCACAGTCGACGCTGACCAACGCGGTCCGGGTGATGGGCGCACCGCCGCCGCGGTGGAAGCAGGCGGTCACCATCTGGCTGGGCTTCTTCCCGATGTCTCTGCTGATCAACTTCCTGGTGATTCCCCATCTCGGTGGGATGCCCCTGGTGCTCAAGACGTTGATCGCGACACTGATCAACACTCCGCTCATGGTGTACCTGGTGCTGCCGTGGATCACCCGTCGACTCAAGCCGTGGCTCCATTGAGGAGCGTCGAATGTGGTCGCCGACTGACACTCCCGGCCCGGAGAAAACACGTGCTTCTGACAGGTGCGAGCGAAGCTTCGCGCGCGTGTGTCAGAAACACGTGTATTCGCGGTCGGGGTCGCGCCTCGTCGGCAAGCTCATCGTCGAGGACCGCGTCGAATCGGCCGAGAGCGTCGTCGCCTAGGCTTGATGGGGTTGTCGGTGCGCTTTCGCCGATGCCGGTGGGTTTGTTGGTGAGGAAGGACGTGATCTCTTCAAATGTCTGACGGATCTGGGTCGAAGGACGCAGGCTCGACGATCTCGCGTGAGCAGGTCGCGCACCTGGCGCGGCTGTCGCGGCTCGCGCTGAGCGACGTCGAGCTCGATCTCTATGCCCAACAGCTCGATTCGATCTTGACGCATGTCGCGCAGGTCTCCGAGGTCGCTGCCGACGACGTTCCCCCGACCGCCCACCCGGCGGCGCTGGCCAACGTGTTGCGTGAGGACGTCGTCAAGCCCGGCCTGACCACCGAACAGGCGCTCTCCGGTGCGCCCGCCGTCGAGCAGGACCGGTTCGCCGTTCCGCAGATCCTGGGGGAGGAACAGTGAGTTCTCAGACACCGGCCACCCGCGCCGCCACAGACATCACCGGACTCTCGGCCGCAGAACTCGGCGAGAAGATCGCGTCCCGAGAGCTCTCGTCGGTCGAGGTCACCCAGGCGCACCTCGACCGCATCGCCGAGATCGACGACCAGCTCGGTGCGTTTCTGCATGTGAGTGGCTCCGAGGCGCTCGTCGCCGCCAAGGCCGCCGACGACGCTGTCGCGGCCGGTGAGGCGTCGTCGCCGCTCACCGGCGTGCCGCTCGCGCTCAAGGACGTGTTCACCACGACCGACGCGCCCACCACGTGCGGCTCGAAGATCCTCGAGGGCTGGGTTCCTCCGTATGACGCGACCGTGACCGCGCGGCTGCGTGCGGCGGGCATCCCGATCCTCGGCAAGACCAACATGGACGAGTTCGCGATGGGCAGTTCCACCGAGAACTCCGCCTATCAGGTGACGCGCAATCCCTGGGACACCTCGCGCATTCCGGGCGGTTCCGGCGGTGGCAGCGCCGCGGCGCTCGCGTCGTACCAGGCGCCGCTGGCGATCGGCACCGACACCGGTGGCTCGATCCGTCAGCCCGCCGCCGTCACCGCGACGGTCGGCGTCAAACCGACCTACGGCACGGTGTCCCGCTACGGACTCGTCGCCTGCGCGTCGTCGTTGGATCAGGGTGGCCCGTGTGGCCGCACCGTCCTCGACACCGCGCTGCTGCACGAGGTCATCGCGGGACACGACCCGCGCGATTCCACCTCGATCGACGTTGCCGTACCCGACGTCGTCGGCGCCGCACGTGCCGGAGCGTCCGGTGATCTGACGGGTGTACGGGTCGGCGTCGTGACCGAGCTGCAGGGCGAGGGCTACCAGCCCGGCGTGCTCGCCTCGTTCGAGCAGGCGGTCGCCACGCTCACCGAGCGTGGCGCCGAGGTCGTCGAGGTCTCCTGCCCGCACTTCACCTACGCTCTCGGCGCCTACTACCTCATCCTCCCCAGTGAGGTGTCGTCGAACCTCGCTCGCTTCGACGGCATGCGGTACGGGCTGCGCGTCGGCGACGACGGTAAGCACAGCGCCGAAGAGGTCATGGCACTGACACGCGAGGCCGGATTCGGTCCGGAAGTCAAGCGCCGCATCATGATCGGTACCTATGCCTTGTCGTCGGGCTACTACGACGCGTACTACGGCCAGGCACAGAAGGTCCGCACACTGATCGCGCGCGACTTCTCGACGGCGTTCGAGAGCGTCGACGTCCTCGTTTCGCCGACGACGCCGACCACCGCGTTCCCCATCGGCGACAAGGTCGACGATCCGCTGAGCATGTACCTCTTCGACCTGTGCACACTCCCGGTGAATCTTGCGGGTGTCGGGGCGATGTCGGTGCCGTCGGGTCTGTCGGCAGACGACGGGCTGCCCGTCGGACTGCAGATCATGGCTCCCGCACTCGCCGACGACCGGCTCTACCGGGTGGGCGCTGCATACGAGGCCGCCCGCGGTCCGATCGTCTGATCGGTTCCGGGCAGGCCTCGGGCCTGATCCAGCCCCGAGTACCGGTGGCCGACGCCTGCGGGACCGTCGAGCGATCCCGCGAGGTCGGCGGAGTTCTGCACGAACGTCACCACGGGCAGCCACGGGACGCGGCGGGTGGGTTTGCCGACAGTGACCGTCTCGGAGGGGCGTGACGGAGTGCGCCAGATCTCCGCCGCCGACCAGGTGGTCACCGGATCGGTCGCGTTCGCCATCACGATGCGCGGCGATCCGTGCGTGTGCGTCGCGACGGTGTCCGCGGGAACCCCGGAGAGAACGGTGGCACTGACAGTGCCGGGTCGATGGTCGTCGGCCCAGACCCGCGCCGTCTCCGCTCCGATCGCGCCGAGGCTCTGGCCGTACAGGATGATGCGCGGACGTTGCTGTGCGGGAACGGAATCGAGTGCGGAGGTCACTGCCGCAACGACAGCGACAGACGCGCGTCCGGCGGCGTCCCGGTCTGTGACGAACGCCCGCCACGACTGCGTCGACGCGTAGCGGGGCGTGATGGTGTGCATCCGGCCGACGCGTTCACCGATCGCGGTGACCGCACCGGCGTCGATCCAACCCGAGCCCGTCGGGACCGCGATCAGCACGGCGTCGTCGCCGCGGCCGCCCGCGTCGACCCATTGCTGCACAAGGGCATTCGCGTCGCGCGCGCTGGTCACCTGGGCGCTCAACGTCGACGCCGACGCTGTGCCCGAGGCGGGCGTGAGCAGTCCGGCGACAACTGAAACGGCGCCTGCCACGGCCAGCGCGCTCAGCCGTGGCAGCCAGACGATCGCGGCGACCACCGCTAGTGTCGGCCCGATCAGGAACGCCAACCACTCGATGCCGACCGGGGCGTAGCCCAGCTCGCTGCGAATCCCGTTCTGCCACCACATGTTTGCCGCGGCCGCGACCGTCAGGAACGCACCCGCCGCGATGGTTGGTGACCATCGAGTCGCACGCCGCGAACGATGGCACAGTCTGAGCCCGACCATCGTGGCGCTCACGGCAACGGCGGCGCATACGGCGACCACGACGCCCGCGAGCCACGGCGTCCGCGGAAGAGGAGACGGCCAGAGACCTACCCCGGCGGCGAGCACGATCGCCCAGGCGATCGCCGGATGGGGTGGTGAAGGCGCGGTGAGTGCTCGATCGGTCCCCGGGATCGTCATCGTGTCGCCCCCGACGGTGCCTGTGCGCCATCGCGCTCGGCGTCGCTGTTCCGGTCGGGATCGCCGTGGATATCGCCGTGGACGAGGTGTCCGATCGCCGAGAACGTCGCGGTGAGGAGGTTGTTGCGGTCTTGTGGCGGGCCCTCGCCTTCGTGCCAGGTGTTGAGTCCGAGTCCTACGCGTGCCAGCTCGGCCGCACCCCCGCACAGCGGGTCGTGACAGGTCTCACGCATCCGCGTCACGAGCGACGTGTCGAGGCCAAGTCGCGCCCAGGCGCCCAACGGATGGCCGACCCGCGCCGAGTAGCGCAGCAGGTCATAGCCGAAATCATGAGTGCGACAGAGTGGTTCGAACGACGCGGGCATGGGGACCGGTGACGAGCAGCCGCCATGAGGATTGCTCGCCTTGCCGTCGTCGAGCACCGGTCGGTACCCCATCGTCGGAGCGAAGTCGGGTGGGAGGGCAGCTAGTGCCCCGGCGCCGTTGCCGTCGAGAAGGCGCCTGACGACCGCGGCCGCCGCGGGGTCTTCGGTGGTTGCGGTGTGGTCGGAGGTGTCGGTGTTCGACGTCGAAGCGACCGCCGACTGCGCGGCCGCGTGGCCGGCAGGCGTCATGGGGAGGGTGGCGAACGCGGCGACGCTGACGAGCAGAAGTGCGGCTGACCAGCGTCGACGTCGGTGGGTGCGATGGGGGAGTCGGTGGCTCGAAGTCATGTCATCGACGCTAGAAATGCGGAGCACCAACCCACATCGGCCGCGAGTGGGGTTGTCGCACAGTCCATTCGCGGTGACCGCTGTCGTCGACCCACTACCGCAGAGCGACCCCGATCTCCCTCTTGGGTATGAGGACATCGTGAGCCGACTCGCCTACGGTGGACGACGAGGTGATCTGATGATGAAGCACGTGCGGACCGGGCTCCGTAAGGCCGGCTCCGCCCTCGTCGACGAGGTGCGCGCTATTCCCGCGCTGTCGGATCCCGATGTGCGACGCTATTTTTCGTCGCGCGCGAATGTGTTCTTCTTCCTGTGTGCCGCAGTGCTGTTCGCTGTGGCATGGCCGACATCGAGCCTGACGCACGACGTTCCGGCGTACGCGATGCCCGCCGTGGCCGCGGCGATCGCATGGCCGGTTGCGCTGGGGTGGTCGGCTCCCGTTGTGGGATGGGCGATCTCGTTGCTCGCGGCGATGATCATCGGGTCGGTGGTTCCCACGGTGGGCGGGTGGCCGTGGTCGATCCAGGTGACGCACATCATCGCAATCCTTGTGCTGTCGTTCATGGCCGCACTCCGATGCCCGCTCCGGTGGCTGCCGGTGATCTGGTTGGCGTCGACGTTGGTGATGACGAATTCGGCCCCCGACGACCAGCGGCCGGGATGGATCTTCGGTCTGACGTTCGGTGCCATCGTCATCGCCCTTGTGCGCGGGCTGCTGGCATCTCGTAGGCAGCTGGCCGAGCGCACCCAGGAGACCAAGGCGGCGGAATCTGAGGCGGCCGTCCTGCAGGAGCGTGCACGCATCGCGCGTGACCTCCACGACGTCGTTGCCCACCGGATGTCGATGGTGGTGGTGATGGCGCAGACCGCTCGGTATCGACTGCCCGACGTCAGCGACGCCGCTGCGGCCGAATTCGACGCGATCGCCGTGGCGGCGCGCACCTCGCTCGACGAGGTGCGCCAGCTCCTCGGCGTGCTGCGTGAACCCGACGACACCTCAAATGCGTCGAGTGCGCGGACAGCGCCCAACCCCGGGCTCGAACACATCGAGTCGTTGGTTGAGGCGACACGTCGGGCAGGAGCCGACGTGCAGTTGCATCTGGCGACGCCCGGAACGGACGTCGGCGAGGCGTCGGGTCTGGCCGTGTATCGGATCGTGCAGGAGTCCCTGGCCAACGCCACCCGCCATGCGCCGGGAGCGCGGACAGACATCTGGCTGCGCGACGGTGCACAAGGTCAGCTCGAACTCGCAGTCGTCAACGGGCCGGGCACCGAACCGCCGCTGGATCTTGCGGGCAACGGAGCCGGTATCCCCGGTATGACCGATCGGGCGCGCAGCGTCGGCGGATCACTCGTCACCGCGCTCACCCCTGACGGCGGATTCGCCGTCCGCGCGTGGGTTCCCACCGGAAACCAGCGCGCGATCACTTCATCGGACCCAACCGCATCATCGGACCCCACTGCTTCATCAAATACAGATTCATCAAATACAGATTCTTCGGATGCAGAAAGGTAGCGTGCATCCGGTGCCGATCACGCTTGTCATCGTCGACGACCAGGCGATGGTCCGACAGGGATTCTCGGCGTTGCTCGCCGCCCAACCCGACTTCTCGGTGCTCGGTGATGCCGCCGACGGCGTCGAGGCCGTCGAACTGTGCGCCAGGGTGAGCCCCGACGTCGTGCTCATGGATGTGCGGATGCCCAGGCGCGATGGGTTGTGGGCGGCGCAGCGCATCCTGGCGAGTCAGGCGGGCGTCGAATCCGGTACGGGCGCAGGCGTTCCGGCGAACGGCGCCGCGGGCAAGACGCGCGTGCTGATGTTGACGACCTTCGACATCGACGACTACGTGTACGAAGCGCTGCGGATCGGGGCGTCGGGATTTCTGCTCAAGGATGCGCCCGCCGACGAGCTCGTCCGGGCTGTGCGGGTGGTCGCGGCGGGCGATGCGCTGCTGGCGCCGTCGATCACCCGCCGACTCATCGCCGAGGTGACCTCGCGGCGTGAGCGCCGCACCTCATCGCCGGAACTCGCATCCCTCACCCCGCGCGAGCGTGAGGTGCTCGAACTGGTCGCCGAGGGCAAGTCGAACGCCGAGATCGCGGGCGAACTGTACGTCACCGAGCAGACCGTCAAGACACATGTGAGTGGATTGTTGGGAAAACTCGGCCTGCGCGATCGCGCCCAAGCCGTCGTCTACGCCTACGAGCACGGTGTGAAGTGATGAACACCGGCTGTACGGCATTCGCTGTCGCACGGCGCACGGCACGACGGCCAACTAGATTGGACAGCGTTCACCCAAGTAAGCGTTCACCAGTGAGCGTTCACCCCGGTGGCTAACTCGGATAGCGGCAACTCGGACGGCGGAAGGCACGAAGAGACATGGCGAAGAGATACGGCATTCTCACCTCCGGAGGCGACTGCCCGGGTCTGAATGCGGTCATCCGCGGTGCGGTTCTCAAGGGAGAAACCGTCTATGGGCAGGAGTTCGTCGGCTTTCGTGACGGCTGGTACGGACTCGTCTACGGCGACATCATCGAGCTCGACCGCGCCCGTGTGCGTGGTCTGAGCCACGAGGGCGGAACCATCCTCGGTACCAGTCGATTCGGTCCGTACTCCGAGCCGGACGGTGGCGCGGAAAACATCAAGAAGGTCCTCAAGAACCTCGAGATCGACGGTGTGATCGCCATCGGCGGCGATGGCACGGCCGCAGCGTCGCAGCGCCTGTTCGAAGACGGCATCAACATCGTCGGCGTGCCGAAGACCATCGACAACGATATCGCCGCGACCGACTACACGTTCGGTTTCAACACCGCGGTCGAGATCGCGACTGAGTCCATCGACCGGTTGCGTACCACCGGTAACTCGCACAAACGCTGCATGGTGCTCGAGGTGATGGGCCGTCACGCGGGGTGGATCGCATTGCACTCCGGAATCGCGGGCGGCGCGCATGCCATCTTGATCCCGGAGCATCCCGAGAGTCTCAATCAGATCTGCGCCTGGGTGACGAGCGTGAAGAACCGCGGTCGCTCACCGATGGTCGTCGTCGCCGAGGGCTTCAAACTGCCCGAGATGGAGACCGCACATTCGACGAAGGGGCTCGACGGCTTCAACCGGCCCCGACTGGGCGGCATCGCCGAGGTCCTCGCCCCGATGATCGAGGAGCGCACCGGAATCGAGACCCGCGCAACCGTGCTCGGCCACGTACAGCGCGGTGGAGTGCCGACGGCGTTCGACCGCGTCCTGGCCACCAGACTCGGCATGGCGACGACCGATCTCGTCGCCGACAAGGGCTGGGGGCAGATGGTGGTGCTGCGTGGCACCGAGATCGAGCGCACCACCTTCGACGAGGCGCTGGCCAACCACAAGCAGGTCCCCGCGGCCCAGTATCAGGAAATGCGGGTCATCTTCGGCTGACGGGCCCCGCTCGGCGCGGCTCGGTGATGCGCGCCGTCGATGCACACGACCCGACCGACCGGGCGATGCGCGCACGCATAAACTGGACGCCATGACTGCCGCGACCGCCGAACTGATGGACTACGACGAGGTCATCGAGAAGTTCGATCCCGTGATGGGACTCGAGGTGCACGTCGAGCTCGGTACCGACACCAAGATGTTCTGTGCGTGCCCGACCGCCTTCGGAGCCGATCCCAACACGCAGGTGTGCTCGGTGTGCATCGGCCTGCCCGGATCACTCCCCGTGGCCAACGCCAAGGCCATCGAGTACGCGATACGCATCGGACTGGCGCTGAACTGTTCCATCCGGCCGTCGAGCACCTTTGCGCGGAAGAACTACTTTTATCCCGACCAGCCGAAGAACTACCAGATCTCCCAGTACGACGACCCGATCGCCTACGAGGGATACCTCGACGTCGCGCTCTCCGACGGAACGACCTGGCGTGTCGAGATCGAACGCGCTCACATGGAGGAGGACACGGGCAAGTCGCTGCATGTGGGTGGCGACGGCCGCATCCACGGCGCCGACCACTCCCTCCTCGACTACAACCGCGCGGGTGTGCCGCTCGTCGAGATCGTCACCAAGCCGATCACCGGTGCCGGAGCGCGCGCACCCGAGGTCGCGCGCGCCTACGTCACGGCGTTGCGAGATCTCCTCAAGTCACTCGACGTCTCGGACGTCCGCATGGATCAGGGATCGCTGCGCTGCGACGCCAATGTGTCGTTGATGCGCAAGGATGCCTCCGAGTTCGGCACCCGCACCGAGACCAAGAACGTCAACTCGCTCAAGAGTGTCGAGGTCGCCGTCACTTACGAAATGCGAAGGCAGGCAGCGGTTCTCGAATCGGGCGGCGAGGTCGTGCAGGAGACTCGTCACTTTCACGAATCCGACGGCACCACCTCGGCGGGGCGTCGTAAAGAGACCGCGGAGGACTACCGCTACTTCCCGGAGCCCGATCTGCCTCCCGTGCAACCGGATTCGGCATGGGTGGCCGAGATCCAAGGCGCATTGCCTGAGTTGCCGTGGGTGCGACGCGCGCGGATCCAGACCGAGTGGGGCGTGTCCGACGAGGTCATGCGTGACCTGGTCAACGTCGGCGCCGTCGACCTCATCATCGCGACCGTCGATGCGGGTGCCGCTCCCGAAGCCGCGCGCGGCTGGTGGGTGTCATTCCTCGCGCAACAGGCCAATACGCGCGAGGTCGAACTCGCCGATCTGGCCATCACTCCGGCGCAGGTCGCCTCGGTCATCGGACTCGTCGACGAGGGCAAGCTGACCACCAAGCTCGCGCAGCAGGTCGCGGTCGCGGTGCTCGACGGCGAGGGCGAACCCGAGCAGATCGTGGCCGACCGTGGCCTCGAGGTGGTGCGCGACGACTCCGCACTGCAGAAGGCCGTCGACGAGGCACTGGCCGCCAACCCCGACATCGCCGACAAGATCCGGGGCGGCAAGGTTGCGGCCGCAGGCAAGATCGTGGGCGACGTCATGAAGGCGACGCGCGGTCAGGCCGACCCGGCTCGTGTGAAAGAACTGGTCATCGCCGCCTGCTCCTGACGACGCCCGAGCCGATCAGCTCGCGTTGGAAGAAGCGCGAGCACATCGTCGTCGACGCCGGCGTCGACCAGTCGTGACCGCGTCTGACCGAGCCACGTGTCTGCCCACTCCGGGTCGACGCCGTGCAGGATGTCGTACTGCGCCTGCCACGACACCCTGCGGAAATCCGGGGTGCCGGGCGGGTGCAGTCGTCGCGACTTCGCATCCGATATCTGTTCGGCGACGAAGAAGAGAAACTCGTCGGCAGAGGTGGTCTGTCGGTCGGAGAGAATGCGTGCACGTTCTCTGACCGTCAGATGCCACACGCCGTCCTGCTGCCAGCATGATGGAACACCGTCGTCGCGCAGACGTGACAGCTCGGGGAGGTCGTCGGTGGTCGCCCCCATACGACGGCCGAGCTCGACGATGCGCGTCGTCATCGACTCGCCGAGCCCGCTGTCGATACCGGTCATCCGCTGGTCACCGGCGGGAACGTCTGCAGCAGGTATCCGGCGCACAGCAGCCAGCCGACGTTGACGTCGGTTCCACACTCCGGGCGGCTCGGCAGAAGCTGTGGGACCACCTCGTACTGAGTGCCGAGACCGGGTTGTTCGAAGGCCGGTGCGATCGGGCCGGTGTAGATCGGGAGTTGCTTGACCACGCGGTACACGTGGTAGTTGCAATACCGGGGGCTGGAGCTGTTGACGAGATTCGACGGCGGCAGTGACCGTTTGATGTAACTCGTGCCGGTGGGTGCGAAGAAGTTGCCACCCTCACCGCCGTACCGGTCGATGCTCTTGCCGACGTCCAGCGCGGCGCGGTGCTTGATGGGCTTGCCGTTCCTGATAACGTACCCCTGTTGTTCCGGATAGCGCCAGTTTGCTTTGGGCTTCGCGTCCGGGTCCCACCACTTGGTCAGGAAGTCCTTGCCGTCGGTGAAGTTGCCGAGGCGCTTATAGCCGGCCAACTGAGGTCCGACCGGCGCCTCCGTGGCGAATTCCTTCGGGCCGAGGCGCCAATCGCCCGGGCTGTAGAGTTCCGCCGAACAGCCGGCCGAGGTGCCCGGCAGGCCGGGGATGCCGCCGAGACTGCCGAAATCGGAGGAGCCCAAACCCGGTGCCGCGGTGGCCACACCGGCAGACCCGAATGCGAGGGCGAGGAAGAACGAGAGTACGAGAACCAGAACGCGACGACGCATGGGCCGTGCCTTTCGCTGAATGATCAGTGGTGAAGGCAGCGTAGAGCGCGCCCATGTCACCGATCGGCAGTATCGCGAAATCCGTACGACGAACGGGTGACGGAAAACGAGGCTCGTACCTCAGGTCCGATTCTCCGACGACGCGGGCGGAATGAAGCGCACGACGCGGTCGTCGGTGGCGACAGGCTTGCCCGACGCCTTGTTCACGGTCGCGAAAAGCATTGCGCCACTTGCGGAGCTGACGATCCGACCCAAAGCGCCGTAACGCTTCTCGAGAACGACGGCAGGCGGAGTGATCGTCGGCTTCTCTCGTGTCGGTTCGGTGAGCGCGAGGATCTGCTGGGTGCGCGTGGTGGTTACGAAGATCTGGCCCGATGAGACCGCGCAACCCGCGACATCGGGTTTGTCCGGCCACGTCCACAGCACCTTGGGCCCGGCCGACTCGACGATCTGCAAGCGATCCTCGGTCGAGGTGCGATCGGCGACGTAGAGCGCTCCGGTGTCGTTGTGGCACAGTGCCACGTTCGATCCGAATCCGGAGGCGACGACTTTCGGTGGCGGATTGGCGCCCGACCCGAACGAGGTGACGGACAGCAGTTTGCCCGCGAGCGACGCAGGGTTTGCCGCCGCCGACGGATCACCCGCATCGCCCGTCGCGACGAGGAGCTCGGTGGGGGAGCGGAAGTACAAAGCCCCCATGTTTCCGGTGGCACCCTTCGGAATCCCGGTGAGAATCGGCTTGGCGACGTCGCCCGGCGCGATCCGGACCACGCGATTGTCCGACGGGGTGGTGATGAGGGCGTAGATGAGCCGGTCCTGGCTGTACGTCGGAGACAACGCGAAGTCGACGAGTCCGCCGTCGCCCGAGCCGTCGACGTCGAACGAGGCGATCGCTCGTTGCGGTCCATAGCGCTTGGCGGTGATCAGTTTGCCCGTCGTGCGTTCGGCGACGACCGTTGTGGTCGCCTGATCGTCGCCGGGCATGAGTCCTCCGGTCGACGCGAGACATGTGGCGATGACCTGGGGGTCGGGGTCGACGCACGGGCCTGTCGGCGGCGGACCCTGATTCTCCGGGGTGCTGGGCTCGGGGGTCGGCGTCTGCTGCTGATTCTGGGGCGCATCGTTGTTGGCCGAGAAGTCGCCTGCCGCGCGGTCGCGGTCCTGAGCGGAGAAGTCTGCGCACCCGGTGAGTACGACCGCCGCCAGCATGATCGCCCCCGTCAGCAGTGCCCACAGGCGCACCCGCCGGGATCCGGCGGTTCGATGCCGCTTGTTCCGCCCCTCTCGCATGCACACCACAGTAGGCGATGGTCGACGACTCACCGCGCGCTGTTGGGCGGTGGCCCGTCGGCGACGCTCTACAGTCGACTGTGTGACTGAACGAGACGACCGGGCCTCTACCGACGACGTCTCCGGAGCGGCGTCGAACTCCGACGATCGCGGTCTGAGGGGAAGTTCAGGCAGCGGCACCGGGCGCGTGGCGGCAGGCAACGCGGAGACGGGCAGCAACAAACCCTACGTTGGTTCCGACGGCGACTCCGCGAGTCCGTACGACGAGACGACCGGGCAGATCCCCATCCAACAACGTCCTGCCGACGACCGTGATGCCTTCTACGACAGGCACTCTCGTGGACGGATGACTCGCGTCGACGAACTCGACGATCTCGATCCGGACGAGGTGCAGACGCGCCCGTTCTCCGCCACGACCCCACCCGCTGGGAAGCCGACGCCGCCGGCAGCAGTGTCCTCAGAGTCGGCCGCGGGGGCGACGGGGCATCGACGGCGCCGCAGGCCCGCGCCGCAACGTATCGACGACGCCGCGACCGAACGTTTCGCGAGCTCCGAGCCCGCAACGCCCGAACCTGCGCGCGAGCACGGGGACGTTGCCCACCCGGTCACCGCCGCCTCGACCGAGCGTCACGACACCGCGATCATCGATACGACCACCCCTCAACCCGAACACGACGCCGCCGACTCCGCGACGGCCGAACCCGTCGACCCCGCCACTCCTGAGCCCGTCGATACAGCGAGATTCAGCAGTGCGCGGGCCGACGTCGACGCAGTGCCTGCGCCGGTACACGCCGACCATGACGAGTCGCTCGCGGTCGCCGAGCCGCGCGTGCGACGCGGCACCCTCGACCTCGGGCTGCTGCTGTTACGCGTGGCCGTCGGAGTCGTCGTGATGGCGCACGGTTTGTCACACCTGTTCGGTTGGTGGACCGGCACAGGTCTCGACGGGTTCCAGAATGAACTCCTCAATCCCGCGAACCCCGCGATCGGATTCGCAGCGGACGCCGCCAAGCCGCTGGCAGCGGGTATCGCGCTCGCCGAGACGATCGGCGGTCTGATGGTGATCGTCGGGCTGCTCACGCCGATCGGGGCGTCGGCGATTCTCGCGGTGATGCTGCTGGCAGCCGCATTCAAGACAACGCTCGCCGGTGGGTTCGAGTTCTTCGCGAGCGCAAGCGGCGTCGAGTTCGAGCTCATGATGGCCGCGGCGGCCGCCGCCATCATCCTCACCGGGCCGGGGCTCTACTCACTGGACTATCCGCGTGGCTGGGCCCGCAGACCGTTCATCGGCTCGGTGTTGTGGCTGGTCGTCGGGATCGCCGTCGCGTGCGTGATCTGGATCTTCTGCAACGGCACCGACCCGTTCACCTCTCCGGGCAACCCGGGCTGACAGCCCCGCTGTAAAGACACCAACGCAATGAAGAAGGGCCCGACCAGTTGGCGGGTTCACATGATCGTCGCAACACTCTCAGGTGAGAGGTTGCGGCGATCATGTCGTTTCAGGAGGACTGTGTTC
>NZ_LZMI01000024.1:0-594 GCF_001665475.1 Gordonia sp. 852002-51296_SCH5728562-b
CGGTGGTTGTGGTCGGCCTTGAAGTCGCCGATGACCACACGGGCCTCCAACAGGGTGGGCCAGCAGTTGCGGTTCAAACACTCGTCGCGCAACCGGTTGTTGAACGACTCGATGAACCCGTTGTTCCACGGCGTGCCGGGCGGAATGTAGGAGATCCCCACCGACCCTGCACAGAACGCCTGCAGGGCTTCTGAGATGAACTCAGGGCCGTTGTCCATGCGCAGCACCATCGGCGGGCCACCCCAGATCGCGAACGTCTTCTCCAACTCCTCGATCAACCGCTCAGCCGGAATCGAGCGGTCCACGATGTTCAGCAACGACATGCGGGTGTGCTCGTCCACCATCGACGCGATCTTGATCTTCTTCCCATCGACGGTGGAATCGAACTGAAAGTCCAATGCCCACACCACTTTCGGTGCGTCCGCGACCACGACCGGGACCGATGACTGGCCGGCGCGTTTGCGGCGCGGAGCACGCCGCACTTGCAGGCCCTCCTCCTTCCACAGTCGATGCACCCTCTTCTTGTTGATCTCGATGCCGTCGTCGAAGCGCAGGTGCGCCCACGCTCGCCGGAACCCGTGCCGCGGGTGTTTG
>NZ_LZMI01000025.1:0-91618 GCF_001665475.1 Gordonia sp. 852002-51296_SCH5728562-b
CCGGAATCCGGTCCTCAGACCACACCATCCGGACCACTCAACGACCGACCGCCACCTCACGAAACTTCGAGGCTAGGCTTGGAACTCATGAGCAGTGCGCCTCTCGACGAACTGATCGCCTCGCTCGGCGATCAGATGGTCGTCACCGACCCCGACATCCTTGCCGGCTACCGCCACGATCGTGCCAACGACCCCGACGCCGGCACGCCGATGGCACTCATTCGACCTGTGACAACCGCCGACGTCCAGGTCGTCGTGCGGTGGTGCGCTGCGCATGGAATCCCGGTGATCACCCGTGGTGCCGGGACGAGTTTGTCCGGCGGGGCCACGGCGGTCGACGGAGCCGTGATGCTCTCGACCGAGAAGATGAGGAATCTGACGATCGATACCGCGACCCGCACGGCGGTGTCGCAGCCGGGTCTGTTGAACGCCGAGGTCAAAGCTGCCGCCGCGGCACATGGACTCTGGTACCCACCCGATCCGTCGTCGTTCGAGATCTGTTCCATCGGAGGCAATGTCGCCACCAACGCGGGCGGCCTCTGTTGCGTGAAATACGGCGTCACCACTGACTACGTGCTCGGCCTCGAGGTCGTCCTCGCCGACGGTCGCGCGATCAGAATCGGCGGCAAACAGCTCAAGGATTCGGCGGGGCTGCCGTTGACGAAGCTGTTCGTCGGCAGCGAGGGCCTATTGGGCATCGTCACCGAGGTCACGCTGCGGTTGCTACCGCCGCAGGCGTCGGCATGCACGGTGGTCGGAACGTTCGCGTCGGTGCACCACGCGAGTGAAGCGGTACTCGCCATCACCGCCAACATCCGGCCGGCCATGCTCGAGTTCATGGACTCGGTGTCGATCAACGCCGTCGAGGACATGCTCAAGATGGGTCTCGATCGGGAGGCCGGGGCCCTGCTGGTCGCGCAATCCGACGCACCGGGACCCGCAGGCGTCGCGGAGGTGGAACTGATCGAGAAGGCGTTCTCCGGGTGCGGGGCGTCCGAGGTGTTCGCGACGTCCGACCCCGCCGAGGGAGAGGCGTTCACCGCCGCTCGCCGCGCGGCGATCCCGGCCGTCGAACGTCTCGGATCGTTGCTCCTAGAGGACGTCGGGGTCCCACTGCCTGCGCTACCCGAATTGATCGACGGCGTTGAGGCCATTGCGACTGACAACAGGGTGATGATCTCGGTCATCGCCCACGCGGGTGACGGCAACACACATCCGTTGATCGTGTTCGATCCCGCGGACGCCGACGAGAGCGCGCGTGCGCAGGTGGCCTTCGGCCAGGTCATGGATCTCGCGATCAGTCTAGGCGGGACGATCACCGGCGAGCACGGCGTCGGACGATTGAAGAAAGGCTGGCTGCCTGATCAGCTCGGACCTGATGTCATGGAGCTCACAGCGAGAATCAAAGCGGCCCTGGATCCGGAGGGACTACTCAACCCCGGTGTGCTTCTCTAGGTGAAACGGCACCGGTCCGCATGTCGCAACGCCCCCTCTGTGCTGCGACATGCGGACCGGGATCGAGCACAGCTATCGTCTTCAAGTGGAAGGCGCTGACTCCAAGTTTGTACCGCTGAGGACACTGTAATCACGTTTTGCACAACCATCCATCGAGAATATCCGGACAATTGTCAATCTCAGGTTGATGATAGGGGCTATGACGACTTCATCGGATCGTGACCTGGACCTTCGGCGTCTCAGAATGTTCGTCGAAGTAATCGAAGCGCCGTCATTACGTGTTGCTGCCGAGCGTCTGTTCATCTCGCAGCAGGCGCTGTCGTCGGCGATCAGGGATCTCGAACGGCAACTGGGTGTGCAGCTGTTCTCGCGTTCGCGTCGATCGCTCACGCCGACTGCGGCCGGTACGGCGCTCTACGAGGGCTCGGTTCCGTTGCTCGCCGGTGGCTCGCATCTCGCGTCGGAAGTGCGGATGGTCGACGCGCAGAATCCCGACCCCTACGTGATCGGCTACACCCAGGGCCTGGCGCCGTCGGAGGTCTTCCAGGTGATCGAGGGGGCTGTGCAGCAGGACTCGACGATGCCGATCACCGTTCGCCCGGTTGCCGCGGAGTTCATTCGCGAGGAGCTGCTCGCCGGAAGTATCGACCTCGCGCTCGCCCGCACGGTCGAGGCGCCGCCAGACCTCGCGGGTGCCATCGCGACAAGTCACGAACTGCGTCTCGCGGTCAACGCGCGCCACCCGCTCGCGCAGCATGAGACGTGCGCAATGAAGGATGTCGCGTCGTGCCAGATCGTGATCTCCGAGCTCGAACCCGACTACACCAACATGATCGTGTCGTACTGCCGTCGCGCGGGCTTCGAACCCGAGATCATCGTCTCCAACCTCCGCGGCACCCCGCCGCACACGTCGGTGATCGCACATCCGCAGGCGGTCGCGTTCGTCACCAACCAGCCCGGATGGCTGTACGACAACCAGATCCGCGTCATCTCGTTCGACAATCCACCGCTGACCCCTGTCATGGCGATGTGGCTGCCCAACACCGCGCCGCGCATGCGCAACCGCATCCTCGACGCTGTGGGCGTCAGTGCCGTTGCAGAATCGCAGTGAGATCTGCGCCTACGGGAAGCGTGCCGTACTCGGCTCCGCGGTCGTCGCCCAGTCGGGCCTCGATGAAGGCCTCCGAGGTGGGCGTCGGCGAAAACCGCACCAGCAGTGAGGCTTCGAGAGCAAGCGCCATGGATTCGACGACGCGCCGCGCTCGGCGCTGAGCCGACGACGCGTCGAGCGTTGCCAACTCGGAGAGTTGTGCACGGACGTTGTCGAGATGGGCGTCGAGGATGGTGCTCGCGCCGCGTGCGAGATTGACCTCCGCGTCGAATGCGGCGATCGATTCGGGTTCGCGTGTCATCGCGCGCAGCACGTCGAGTGCGATGACGTTGCCTGAGCCCTCCCAGACGGCCATCACCGGCTGCTCGCGGTAACGCATCGCCAGAGGGAAATCCTCAGTATATCCGTTTCCGCCAAGGCATTCCAGTGCCTCGTAGGCGTGGTGCGGACCGCGCTTGCAGATCCAGTACTTGGCGACCGCGGTGGCGAGCCGGCGGAAGGCGCGCTCGGTGTCGTCGGCATCCTCGTCGTGTGCCCGAGCGAGGCGCATCGCGGTGACGGTTGCGGCTTCGGACTCGAGTGCCAGGTCGGCGAGCACCGCCGCCATGGCCGGTTGGTCGGCGAGCGTTGCTCCGAATGCCGCGCGATGGCGGGCGTGCCAGGTGGCCTCGGCGACCGATTGCCGCATACCCGCAGCGCTGCCGAGCACGCAGTCGAGTCGGGTCTGGGCGACCATCTCGATGATTGTGCGTACCCCACGGCCCGGCTCGCCGACCATCAGCGCGACGGTGCCGTCGAGTTCGATCTCGCTCGACGCGTTGGATTTGTTGCCGAGCTTGTTCTTCAGGCGCTGGATGCGGAACGAGTTGCGGGTGCCGTCGGGCAGGATTCGGGGGAGGAGGAAGCACGAGAGTCCCTCTCCGCCAGCACCTTCCGCCTGAGCGAGGACGAGGAACGCGTCGGACATCGGTGCCGAGCAGAACCACTTGTGACCGGTCAGCAGGTACTCCGCGCCCGGGCCGCCCGCACCGACCGGCCGGGCGACGGTGGTGTTGGCACGGACGTCGGAGCCGCCCTGCTTCTCGGTCATCGACATGCCGAAGATCGCCGAGGGTTTGTCTGCGGACAGGCCAGGAGAATAGCTGCGCGACAGCGCCTTTGGAACCCACTGGGCGGCGACGTCGGGTTGCAGTTCCAGCGAGGGGATGACCGCGTGGGTCATCGACACCGGGCATCCGTGGCCCGGCTCGATCTGCCCGAAGAGCATAAAGATCGCCGCGCGGGCGACGTGCGAACCCGGCTGCGGGTCGGCCCAACAGCGGGTGTGCGCACCGTGCTCGACTGCCGCGGAGATGATCCGGTGATAGCTCGGGTGGTACTCCACCTCGTCGATCCGGTTGCCCCAGCGGTCAAAGGTGTGCAGTTCGGGCGTGATGGTGTTGGCAAGCTTGGCGTCGTGCTGGAACTGCGCGCTGCCGACGAGCATGCCCACGTCGGTGAGTTCGCTTGTGGCCCAGGCGGCATTGTGGCGGTTGACGGCCTCGACGAGCACGGTGTTGAGCTCGTACTCATTGACGTCGACCCGCGGGGCCGACTGGTTGAACACCGCGTGCGTCACGTGCGGCCGCGGCTGCGTGGTCGGGGTGGTTGAGGTCATCGTGATGCCTTTCGTCGATGGCTGCGCGCGGGTTGGTCCGGTGTTTCTCGCTGCCCCCGCTGGTCGAGCTCCCCGCGCTGGTCGAGCTGCTCTCTCCGCTGGTCGAGTCCTCCCCGCTGGTCGAGCCCTCCCCGCTGGTCGAGCTTGTCGAGACCACCTAGCCGCGCGTTGAGAACCTCTTCGGAGATGCCGAGGTTCGTGAAGATCACCGTGACGGCGTCGGTGAGTGACGGCCCCAAACTGTCGTCGGTCGCCGACTTCTGCACCGCCAGACCGAAAATCGCCGACCAGAACGCCTTGGCCTCGACGCCGATAGAGGCGCGCAACTGCCAGCCGGTGCGCACCAGCTTCTGCATGAGCGCTTCCTCGCCGCGCTCGTGCAGAGTGTACAACGTCGTAGTGATGAACTCGCGCAGGTCAGGCCGTCTCGAAACGAGAAGCATTGCCGTGGTAAACATCTCGACGCCTCGGAGTTCCGGTCCCAGCAGTGTGGTCACGAGGGTCTGTGCGTAGTCGCGGACAGTCGGAGTGGCCTCGGCCGCCTCCTCGGCATGGCGTCCCGCGCGGAGAACCGCGGCGCACGCCACCTCGACGAAGAGTTGCTCCTTCGAGCCGAAGTAGTACGTCACCTGGTTGGGAAACGTGCCCGCCCGTTCGCAGATCAGCGCGACCGACGCGGTCTCGCCCTCCGCGCGGAACACGTGGTCGGCGGCGTGCAGCAGGGTCTGGCGCGTCTGCTTCCCCGAGCTACGCGTCGCGCGCTGCGATGTAGAAGAAGCCACGCCACCTCGCTGTTTGTATGACCGACAAGTTTGTATGTCACACAATAAATGCGATCGACGCCGGGGTCAACGGAGCGACGCCGAGGTCAATGGAGCGTTTTGGACCCCCAGTAGTCGTCGCTGTGAGATCCACGTGTAAACCCGATTTAGCCAAGTCCATTTCGACCGATCTCAGATAATCCACGCGTAGATCAGATGCGATGGGAGTCGTCCATGTGGAGGGCCGAAACGGCCAGCGCGCGTGGATGGGGTGGCCAACCGGTGCGTCGCGCCGCCAGCTTTGCGCTCAGGGCCAAATCCGGGTGGCGCGACAAACCAACCTGTGGTTATGCGGTAGGTGCCGAGGTGGCCTTCGCTGCTGAGACCGGTGTCCTCGGCGACGGATGTGACCTGGCTTGTGCTCGCTGACCAGCTGGTAGCGGCCGCGTTCGGGCGCTGCGAAGGGGTCGGGCATAACCTGTTGGACGCTGTCGGCGAGATCGGCCAGTTCCGTCTGGCTTCGGCGGCCTTCGAAGGCGCCTACGTGGAGAGGCATATCTTGGATCGCCCCGGGTTTGTCGTGCATTAGCCGTCTCGGTTGCGATTCGACGAGGCCCTCGGCCGGGCCGCTAGCGAGCGGTCTCTGAATCGGTTCGGCGGTGCGCTGCAGGGGACAGCTTGGACCCAGATAGTCTTGTGGCGTATAAGCCTGGCCGAATCGGTCGGTCGACTTGGAGTGGATCGAGGGGAGGTCAGTCTGTGGCGACGAACGATCAGCTCAAAGCGCTTGTAGTCAGTCACGCCGACGGCGATGATTCCCAGTTTTACTCGGTCGCGATGCAGGTGGCAGCAAAGGCCGCACGTTCTGGGCAGTCCAAGTTCGCCCAGGAGCTTCGCGACCTCGTGGATGACCTCCGTCAAAAGGGGGTCACCTCGACCCGGGTGGCGTCGGTAGTAGCGGTCACCCAGCCGCGAGGCGAACTCGGATCGCTGCTGACCGTCAGCTATCCGGATGCGCGGCTGAGTGATCTGGCTTTATCCGACAGCCTCGGCGACCAGCTCCGCCAGGTTCTCCTAGAACAGCGTCAGCGTGGCGAGCTTGCCCGACATGGCCTGCGGCCTGCTCGCCGACTGCTTCTGATCGGCTCCCCGGGCACCGGGAAGACCTCGACGGCTCGGGTGATTGCCGGGGAGCTGGGCCTTCCACTGTTCGCGATTCGGCTGGACTCGATTATCACCAAGTTCATGGGCGAGACGGCTGCGAAATTGCGACTGGTCTTCGATGCGTTGGTGGAAACTCGTGGGGTTTACCTTTTCGATGAAGTGGACGCACTCGCTGGGGATCGTGCGGCACCAAACGATGTAGGTGAGATTCGACGTGTGTTGAACTCGTTCCTACAGTTCCTGGAGGAAGACGATTCCGACAGCGTGGTCGTCGCGGCCACAAATCACCCCCGGCTGCTAGACAATGCGCTGTTCCGCAGGTTCGATACCGTGATGGATTTCGCCCTTCCTGACGACAAAGGCATAAGGACTGTGATCGAGAACAGGCTCGCCTCGTTCTCCATCAGCAACCTGAGTTGGAAACGCGTGATCTCCGCGGCGGAGGGCCTCAGTCATGCCGAGATTGCCACTGCTGCTGAGAACGCGGCTAAGCGGACAGTGCTGGCGGAACGGGCCCGCATCCGGACCGACGACCTCGTGTCTGCGTTGGCGGAGCGGGCTCGGGCTGACGCGCAGCACTGGCCGAACGCGTAGGTGGCATGGCCGAGCGTGACCGCCCGCACCTTTTCGTGCCTGCCCCGCCAGAAGCGGAACCGTTCACGTCGACGCGGGGTGGCGGAAGCAGCGACAGGCCAGAGTTTTCCGGCGACCGTGCAGACCACGGGCGGTCCCTAGCCCGGCAGTTCGAACAGGCCGTCCCCACTCCCGACGAGACGGACAATGCGGGAACCTACGTGTCGTTCGAGTCCTTTCTCGGTCTGGAGCTGGCACTTCAGAGCCTCGATGTGCAGCGCAGCGGCAAGCAACCCGAACTCGTTGCGGTCAAAGAGGTCCGGACAGTCTCAGGCACGATGCAAATCGCCACCGTCTACATCCCGAACAACAAGCGGGACTACTTCCTCCGACGCCTCAACGACTACGTCGAGACCGCCACCGAGGACAAAGCCAAGAACGCCACGCTTGTAGAGGGCATTGCTGCCATTCGCCGCGCCACCATCCGAGAGCTGTGGACCGATCCCGACGACGAGTTTCCCACAGACTCGAACGAGGTTGTGTGGTGGGAAGTTTGGCTGCGCCGCCGCGATGGCTACGAGCAGGAGAGGCTGCGTGGATTCGCCGAGCGGAATCAATTGCTGACCAACGGAAACTCTCTCGGCTTCCAGGATCGGACGGTCATGCTCGTGCGTGCCACTGCAAACCAACTCGCACATGGCCTCGACTCTCTCGATGACCTGGCTGAGCTGCGAAGGCCACACGAGGTCGCCAGCCTGCTCACCGATATGTCCGCCGTCGAGCAATCAGAGTGGGTCGACGACCTGCGCCGCCGATTGCAGGTCGCTGACCAAGACTCCCCAGTCGTGTGTGTCCTGGACACTGGCGTCCAGAACGGTCATCCGCTCCTGGCGGACTCACTAACCGAGGCCGACGTGCACGTCGCTAACATCACTTGGCAGAGTCGGCCCGTCAACGCCCACGGAACGGAGATGGCCGGGCTCGCACTCTTCGGAGATCTGCATCGAGCAGTCACAACTGCTCACGCCGTCCGATTGGATCACCGGCTCGAGTCGGTCAAGATCCTGCCAGACCACGGGCAGAACGAGCGCGACCTGTACGGGGCGATCACGGCCCGGGCCGTAGACCGTCCTGAAATCGAGGCGGCGGACCGGCTCCGCGTGTTCATGCTCGCGGTCACAGCCCCAAACACTGACGCCGACGCGTCGCAGTCCACCGACGACGTCGAGCGGGGCCGGCCCACGTCGTGGTCCGCTGCGGTCGACGCCTTGTCCTTCGGTCGCGCGATTGATCACACTGACTCCAGACTCACCTACCTCGACCGCGACGAACCCCGCACACCGCGCCTGTTCGTCATCTCGGCAGGAAACATCAACTCAATCAACCCAGCCGACGACCACCTAGACCGCAGTGACCTTTCGCCTGTCGAAGATCCGGCACAGTCATGGAACTCGTTGACGGTCGGTGCCTACTCTCAGCACGACGACATGGCCGACGCGCCAACAGCTTTCGCGGGCTATATCCCCATCGCGGCAAGGGGGGAGTTGTCGCCGGTTAGTCGAACTTCGGTACTACACGGCGGGGACTGGCCGTTCAAGCCCGAGGTCGTCGCGAACGGCGGAAACGTTGCCGCTTCACCGGACAAGACCAGCGCAGACACGCCGCCAAATCTCGGTGTGCTCACGACCAGAATGCAGCAACTTGGTACCGGATTCCTTACAACTACGAGCGCCACTTCTGCCGCGACCGCGCAGGTTGCTGCCATCGCCGCCAGTATCGGAGCGGCGTACCCAGATCTGACTCCCGAGACGATACGGGCGCTGATCGTGCACTCCGCGCGGTGGACCCAACCAATGCACGCGCGCTTCAACGACCGCAACGCCAACAAGACTGATCTGGCAAATCTGTTGCGCCGCTATGGGATGGGTGTTCCTGATCTGGACCGAGCCTTGCGGAGCGCTACCGACGCGCTGACGCTCATCGCTCAGGCACGCATTCATCCATTCGAGCGGGGCGACGGCGCAAACAAGGTGCGCGAGATGAATCTCCACGACCTGCCGTGGCCGATCGAGCAACTGGAATCGCTCGGGGAGATCGAAGTGTCAATGCGGGTCACGTTGTCGTACTTCGTTGAACCTAACCCGTCGAGCCGTGGCTGGACCGGCCGATACGTCTACCCCTCGCATGGCTTGCGATTCGCGACCAAACGTGCCGATGAGAGCCTCGGCCGATTCAGGCAGCGCATCAACAAACGCGCCCGCAGTGAAGGGCAGCGAGTCCCGAGCTCGAAGACTGAGAAGGGATGGCTTTTTGGCAGCGCCCAACAACAGAAGCCCGTCTCACTGCATACCGACATCTGGACCGGCCCCGCGGTCAACCTAGCCAGCAAGGGGGCGATCGTTGTCTACCCAGTTGCCGGCTGGTGGCAATACCGTCGCGCCTGGGACCAGAGCGATAAGGGTGTCGACTACTCCCTCGTTGTCAGCATCGAAGCTCCCGATGTGGACATTGACCTATGGACACCCGTCTCCCTTCAGATTCAAACAGTCGTTGAGACCAACACATGACATGAACCTCTCGCCGCCGATCCGCGCTACGGTGGTGCGCTTGGGTTCGCCCGCATGCACGCCTATGTACCGAGACGGTGTCGATACGAGTGCGCAGATGCGACCCCTGCTGCCGGCCCCTCAGTGTTAGGGGCACGCCTGACTCGCGTGGTGGCGTGTGTCCGTCCATACTCAGTGGGGCACCCCGACTTTCGACTCCTGGACGGTAGCCTGAGATCGATCAGGAGCTCTGTGTTGCAGCAGGTGTTTCCCTGCTACTAATGATTCTGACGAGTATGGCAGCCCTCGATGTCCGACAACCCTCCCCATGCTTGCATCTCCTTGAGCATCCAGTCACATCGCTCTCCGTGCGGAATGGGGTCAATCGCACGTTAGGAACCCAGAGACTGCTCACCAGTGACAGGTTGCGCGAGTATGCGGAGGACGGGAATCCGCTACTCAGGTTGCAAAGGCCGAGGGGATCCGCAGAACGAAGATTGTCGCGCTGATGAGCGCCTGCGGATTCCGAGTAGGACCCCACGGGCGTCCTAAATTTCACATTCCGACAGCGACGCTCCAGGCGCTCTACGAACAGTCCCGACTGACTCCTGTCGAGATCGGGGAGCTTTATGGAATTTCGCTTACCGTAGTCTTGCGGAGGCTCGTCGCTGTAGGAATTCCTCGGCGAGCACGAGGCGGCGCATCTTATGCTGCGAACGTACGGAGAATCGACCGTTCGCCAGAATTGATGAGAGAAGTTTGAACGGGCGAGGGTTGTACACTGTCAACAGTGTCCTCCATCCAAGCTCCCCAAGGTGGAACTTCTGTCACCGCGGCTTTGATCCAGCAGCTGCTCGCCGCCGCCGACGAAGCTGAGAATAGATTCTTCGAACGGGAGTTTCCTACAAAGGATGCCGCGATGGAGGCCGGTGGGAACCTCTTGACGATCGCAGACCGGACGGTCAGAGGTGGCGCCTTGGCCTTTGCCGATGCGGTACGCGCTATGAAGAACTACGGGGCGTGCCGCGGCATCGCACGTCGATACGCAATAGACGACGCTGAGATCACGAACAGCCAAGCTCGTTGTGGACAAGTGCTGAGAGCAGTGATTGTGCCAAACCGAGACGAGGCGCGCCGCAAAGCGTACGAAGTATTGGAGGAGGTATCCACTCGCTACGCTGCGCAGGGAAAGCGAAGCGAATCTGGGGCAGAAGCCGCCAACGCTGCTTTATGCATCCTTGAGATGTCGGCCGCTGACCAGATTTTGTTGGAAAAGGCCCGGGTTCTGCTCGAACGCTCGGTCGAATTGAAGAATCGCCCGTCCGATATCGCCTTCAGCCGATTCAATTTGGCCCTATGCCTTCGGCTCATCGCGGAAGCCGACTCCGACAACGAGGAACTGTTGAAACAGGCAGATCGACTACTGGATCGCGCATCCAAAGAGTTCGACAAGTTGGAAGAAGCTCCAATCGGTTTGGCTTCGACGCTACCCCTAAATCGCAGTCAGATTGTTCGTGGCCGGATTCGCGGACTTCGATCTCGTGAAGGTCTGAAAATTCTACTTTCTCACCGCCACGATGTTCCAGAATGGCTAAGGCAACGGTTTGACGCTAACCCGGTCGACTTTGCATCTGCGATCACTAGCAACCCTGCCGCGTACGGAATGTCATCCGCCCCTGGGTGGGCCACGCCCCATATTAGCGTGAACGTGCATGAGCGTCTGTACGAGCGCGCCCTCGACGCACTGTCCACGGCGATCAGTTCGGCTTCCGGTCTCAGCAAGGCTCGACTACTTTGGGAGCGCCACCTCCTGGCCAGCACTTACTTGAACACCTGGTCTGTCGACGAAGACGCCGTTGAAGCCCTCAAGCTCGTGTGGGTGGCTGAAGACCACCACGTGTACTTCGAGTGGGCGAGGAGCATGATTGCGCTAGAACCCGACGACCCGGCGCGTGATGATTACACAGAAATTCTGAGGAGGATCGCCGCGTGTATCACGACGTTGCGACGTGGATGGGCTAGTAACGATATTGAACGTCTGCTGAGGTCGAACGACACAACATTTCGCTTTCTTGCATGCAGGCTTGCAAATTTCTCGGAGTATGAGGTCGCTTTCGAGGTACTCGAGTTGACCCGTGGTCTTATCTCGACAAGGACTATGCAAATCATGGATGTATCTATCGCTAAGGGAACTCGGAGTAATTCTTCTTGCTCGTGGGTGCATCTAACACACAGCCCGGCTGCAACAGTTGTCATTGGTCTCAACGAGACACTCGATGGCGCCAAATGCTACTTCGGGCGCACCTTTCCTACCCTTTCCGGTCGCACCTTGGCGGTCCTGTTTAGTGGTGTCGTCGATTATGGTCTTATTGCAGCGCAGCAAGCGGGCAACAGGACGGATGCAGCTGCCGCTGCAACAACTATCGCAAAAGAATTGACACCGGTGGCGGACTTCATTATGGAGAATGCAACGGGGGTCAATATCAGAATATGTCCTGGAGGATATTTCCAAGCGTTTCCTGTGGCGTCGATAGAAACGGCGGATGGATTGGTGCTTGGGGCCCAAATGCGAACAGCGATCGCTCCTTCCCGCACGCTTGCTGCGGGCACCGATTCTCCAGTGGTAATGAGCGAGCCAGTCATGGTGGCATCTGCGGATGCCGTTCCAGGCTACGAAAGCCTCCCATTCGCTGCTCTTGATCTCGGAGCGATTGCCCGCTACTTTGAGATTGCGTCGGTCTCCGCGACCGCAGTTGATCTGCAAAATCTTGAAGATGGGCCGGGTACGGTACTTCACTTTAGTGGGCACTCGTACGCCGACATAGATCCAAGCAAGTCCAGCATGATACTTTATGGCGGGAAAATGGCCGCATCGGACATCTTGCAAAGTGGGCCTCGGCCAGCTTTTTGTGTTCTCAGCTCATGTCAGTCTGGCGCTGCACATAACTTTCAGGCACAAGACGAATTCCTCAGCATTCAAAGTGCGTTTCTATACGCTGGTGGCCAAGTTTCAATCGGTACTTCCTGGCCTGTAGGTGACTTGGCAGCCTACTGCTTTACTCAGAATTTATACAGACAACTTGCGGCGCACGATAAGAGAGATGCATCCGCATGGATCGCCGCTTTCTGGAACTCGCAGGAGTGGATCCGACGCGTGTCACTAGATGAGATTCGGCGTCTAATAGATGAATCCGAGGGTACTGTCGGCCTCCCGTCGTCTGTGCTCGGCCGAAGCTCTGACTATCAGCCATTCGCATCATTCTACGACTGGGCGAGCTTCACTATCCTCGCGCGTCAATGAGCTGAGTAGCTCGCGGCCTGACTCAACGACATAGCACTCCCGTACCCGCCGCAAGTCTGCGCCGCATCTCAACCCAACCGCACTACGAATCGCCTATGAACGCTGTTCACTGTCCGTCGCCACCCACTGGCCCTTCGAGCCGCGTCAATCCGAAAGAGCCCGAACGCTCCCCGAACACGCCACCGCCGGAACAGGAGCACAGGTGGGTACTGACAGGCATGTCGACGCGCTCGACACCATGGCCTTGGCCGGCGCCTTCTCCAGTCGGCGGCCATACCACCGCAAAAGAAGGCATCCCGCACGGCAAGCCCGCCCGTGATGCGGCACAACTATTGCGACACAACATCTCCACCACAACTACCGACACCTCGACAGAGCGATCGGCAGGCCCGGGGGTCACGGTAGTGCGCCGGCTCGAGCGGGAAGTGTCGATGCCGAATGTCGTTTGTGGGACCTGGCCCTGACACGCTCACGCCAACGCCACCGCCCGATGCCCCGCGACGCTGAACGCGTCGTCGCCAAACGGGTTCCGGCCGCCGGTCGCAAGCGCGGCCAGGCATTCACCCCACACCGGCGCGAACTTGAATCCGTTGCCGCTGAACGCTGTTCCCACGATCACGCCGTCGCCGACGCTGTCGATGATCGGCATCTTGGTCGGCGTCCACGAATCCGAATGCAACGACCACCGCACGACGTCGGGGATCAGATCGGGGATCATGCGCGCCGCCTGATCGCCGATCCAACGGAGTTGTTCACGGCTCAGCGTCGTCGGTCGGTCGGCCCAGTCGTCGAATGCGTCGAGGTCGATGTGTGGGCAGATCTTGATGCTGTAGCCGTCGAGTGTCGGTACTCCGAAGGCGTGCACGTCGTCGAGGTCGCGCATGAATCCGGGGAAGACATCGGGCGTGAACCGCTCCACGTGGCGCGGCATGAGCCACGTCAGCGCAAAGGTCTTCGTCTGCACCACGTCTCGCAGATCGGGAAGCAGTTGAGCAGTCCATGGACCGGCCGTCACGACGACGCGGTCGGCGGTGAACTCACCGCGACTCGTACGCACGAGAACGCCGCTCGGTGTCTCCACGATGTCGAGCACCTCGGTGTCGTAAACGGCCGACGCACCGTGTGAGAACGCCTGATCGGTGGCGGCGGCAACGGCCATCTCCGGACGCATGGCGCCCCCGAGGAGGTCGAGCGCGCCGATGTCGTCGTCCTCAATGTGAAACTGCGGGAAGCGAAGTCGCATCTGCGCAGCGTCGAGAATCTCGTGCGGCAGGTCGAAGTGCTCGATCGACGCGAGTGTCGGCTGCAAATCGGGATGATCCGACGGTGCGACGCTGAGTGCGCCTGCGGGCAGCAGGATGTCGCGTCCGTATCCGGCCCCGAGTTCCTGCCACAGCTCGCGTGACCGCAGCAGGGCGGGAGTGAACAGCTCACCCTCCTTCGCTGCGACGCGGAACAATCGCGACTCACCCGCGTACGCGCCCTCGGTGTGTACCCTCCCGAACTGCTCGATACCGAGAACGTCGACACCCTGCTTTGCCAACTGCCACAACGTCATCGATCCGATGGAGCCGAGCCCGACGACGATGACCGAATGGTGTGCGGCCACAGAAACATCGCTCATGACAGCGCCGGGCTTTCCCACAGGTTGAGAGGCGTCCCAATGCCACGCTCCACCGCGTTGCGGTACACGACGGTGCCCCACGCGACGTCTTCGACGGGCATGCCGCCCACCGACAGGATCACTATCTCGTCATCGTTGCGTCGTCCCTCAACGGCGCCCGCTGCAACCGCGCCGAGATCGACGAGTTCTGAACGCGGCATCGAGCCGTCGTGGATCATGTCCATGAACTTGCAGCCGATGATGGGAATCGAGTTGTGCGAGGGGTATTCGGTCTCGTCGAACCAGGCGTCGTAGAGGCCGATGTTGTCGACGACCTTACGAACGTCGGATGCCTTGAGGCCCTCGTCGATCTCGCAGCTGGCGGGCATGCTCAAGAACGCCCCCGGTTTCAGCCAGTCGCGGCGGACGAGGGGATAAGTCGACGGATCGCCGATCTCGCCCGAGGTGCAGTAGGTGACGATGTCGCTGTCGCGCACGGCATCCTCGACGTCGTCGACCTCGATGACGGTCAATTGCGGGTGCTCCCGCGCAACCCAACCGGCGAAGTTGTCGAGGCTGCCGCGGCTGCGGCCCTTCACCTTGACGGTGTCGATCTTGGGGCAGGTCGCCATGAATGCGGCCAGCGAGGTCCGGGCCATGACGCCGGGGCCGACGATGCCGACGACCTGTGCGTCCTCGCGTGCCAGGAATCGCGCGCCGACGCCCGGGACAGCTCCGGTTCGATACGCCGACAACAGGTTTGCCGACATCAATGCCAGCGGAGCACCTGTATCTGTGTCGTTGAGCATGAACATCAGAATGGACCTTGGAAGGCCCTTCTCGCGGTTGGCGATGTTGGAGCCGTACCACTTCATACCGCTCGTGCCGAAGCTGCCACCGAGGTAGGCGGGCATCGCCATGAAACGACGATCCGCCGTGTTCTTGGGCATGGTCTCGAACGGGGACTCGTCCGGGAAGGTGACCATTGCGCCGTGGGAGTCGCTGTTGGTGCCCGCCATGCGGTAGTCGCCGGAATGCAGCAGCACGAAGGTTTCCTGCATGGCGTCGACGCACGCCGCCATGTCGGTGACGCCTGCGGCGATCATGTCGGGTTCGGAGAGATAGCGAAAGTCGATGGAGGTCATGGATTTTCCTGTTCTGTGCTGAGAGAAGGAGTCAGACTGCGATGGCCGAGGTCAGGGATTCGTACGCAACGACGTTGCGGCGTCGCATGATCAGTGCCTGGACCACGCCGAGCGCGACTGCCGCGACAACGAGTGCGATGAAGAAGTCGGCAAGCGACTGCGAACCGCCGATCAGCGTCGGGAAGTTCCAGATCACCGCCACGAGGATGGTGATGAGTCCGATGAGCCCGAGCGTCGGTGCGATCACCGCTCGCCAGAGGCCGGCCTGAATGTTGTTGCGGCGGAAGTACACCAGCACCGCGAGGCAGGTCAGCGCCATCAGCACGACGATTCCCAGAGTTGCGACGCCGGAGAACCAGGCGAAGACCTCGAGTTCGGGATCGAGTCCCAGGGCAGCGAAGACGACGATGAGCAGTGCTGCGGTGATGGTCTGCACGAACGAACTGACATGGGGCGACAGGTGATTCGGGTGCACCGTGCCCAGCTTCGACGGCATCGCCGTCGCCGAGGCCATCGAGTGCTGGTAGCGCGAGATCACGTTGTGGAAGCTGAGGATGCACGCAAAGAGGCTCGTGATCAGTAGCACGTTGACCGTCGTCGATGCCCAGGTGCCCAGGTAGGTCTGTGCCGTCGCCATGATCATGCCCGACGGGTCCTTGGCGGCAGCGGCGACCACGTTGTCCGGTCCCCACGCCATGACGAGTGCCCAGGACGAGAAGGCGTAGAAGACGCCAATGAGCAGGACGGCGACGTAGGTGGCGCGCGGGATGGTGCGGTCAGGGTCACGAGCCTCGTTGCGGAAGATCGCGGTTGCCTCGAAGCCGATGAATCCGGCGACGGCGAACATCAGGCCGATTCCCGGTGCGCCCGACATCACCTCGGACGGCTTGAACGAGGCCATCGAGAGTCCCTGGTTGCCGCCCTTGGCCATGATGGCGATGTCGAGGATCAGCACGATCCCGATCTCAGCGATGAGCAGCAGACCGAGAACCTTGGAACTCAACTCGATGTGCCGGTAGCCGAGGATGCCGGTGAACGCTGCGATCACCAGTGCCCACACCCACCAGGCGATCGACGGTCCGCCGAGGTCGGAGACGCCGGAGGAGATCAGCACACCGATCAGGCCGTACACCGCTGCCTGGATCATCGTGTAGGTCAGCAGCGCCAGATGCGCGGTGCCGAGTCCAAGAGGCCTGCCGAGACCGTAACCGACGTAGGTGAAGAAGGCGCCCGGCCGGGGGATGTAGCGGGCCATCGTGCTCAGTCCCACCGAGAAGAGCAGCAGGACGACGGCGGCGATGACGAACATCGACGGCACGCCCGCGCCGTTGCCGAGCAGGAATGCGACGGGCACACCACCGCCGACGACGGTGAGCGGAGCGGCCGCGGCGACCACCATGAAGACGATGGCTCCGACGCCGAGCGACCCCTGCAGGGATCGAGACGACGAGCCGGATTGGCCGGCGGTGGCAGCGCCGGTATCGATAGATGTCATGTGATTCTCTTCTGCGATCAGACGGACGACATCATGCAAGGAATCGTGCAGGGAGATGTCGTGAGGACTGGGCGTCGATGCCCGTGGATATATGTTCTGACCGCCCCGTCGCGGCGCCGTTGCCCGCCGGTAACACGTCTGGACACCCTTGTGGGACGACGCTCGACGCCGAGACCCGTTGCGTGTCACGCCCACAACACCATCGAGTAACACGGCCGAAACACGCTGTGGTTAGCGTCCGCGCTATGCCGGGACCAGCAAGAGAGCGCGTTCGCGAGCGACTTCGGCTGGGCGCTCGCACTCAGTTGGTCGGGCTTGATCGTCGAAGTCTTGGATTCACCGATGTGGTCGCGCAGTCGGTGGCCGTCATGGCGCCATGCGCTGCAGCCGCAACGATACCCATGCTGCTCGGCCAGGCGAACGCGCCGTTGGTGTGGTGCGTCGTCACGGCAACCGTGCTCTGTGCGTTGGTCGCATCGACGCTCGGTGTCTTCGCTTCGCGCGTGGTTGCTCCGGGCGCCCTCTACACCTATGCGGCCAAGGGGCTCGGCCCCGGGGCAGGCGCTGCCACTGCGGCCGCGATGACACTCGGCTACGGGTCGCTGGCGATGTTCACGCTCTCGCAGACCGCAGCCTATGGGCTACGGATTTTCGGCCTCGGTGCACCGTCGACGCTGACGACGTGTCTTGCCGTTGCGGGGATCACGGTGGTCATGGGGGTTGTCCTGATCCGAGGCGTACGAGTCTCGGCGCGAGTCGGGCTGATCATCGAGGCCGTTGCGGTCGCCGGATTGTTGACCCTTGTCGGAGTGCTGGTCACACGCAACTGGGACCACATGTCGGTGCGCGCTGCGGTCGCGGTGCCGACCGGATGGTCGCACTATCTTGCGGGCGTAGCCGTCGCGACATGCGGGATCATCGGATTCGAAAGCGCCGCAACACTGTCGGTCGAAGCGAAACGTCCGCTGCGAACCATTCCGCGGGCGATCAACGTCTCGCTGGCCCTCGGCGCTGTCGTCGTTCTCATCGCGACACTGGCACAGGCGGGCGGAGCGAACGTGCTCGACGGCATCTCGGCACTCGGCGAGGGAAACGTCGATGTGCTCACCGAGAGTATCGGAGCGTCGTGGGTGGCCCCGCTCGCGAATCTCGGTGTGTGCGCATCGTTTCTGGCGTGTGCGCTTGCGAGTACGACGGCGCTGACCCGAACTCTGCTGTCGCTGGCCCGAGAGGGCGTCCTTCCTGGCCGACTCGGCTACACGCATCCGCGATTCAAAACGCCGGTCGTCGGTCTGGTTGTGAGTCTGCTCGTGATGGTCGCAGTCATTGTCGTATCGCTGGCGGCGGGTGCGTCGGAGAGTTCCATGCGCGGCTCGATGGCGGCAGCGCCGGCCATCGGATTCATGGTCGCCTACGTCCTGGTCTGTGTTGCGGCGCCTGCCTTTCTGCGCAAGACCGGTGAATTGCAACGACGGGCGGCGGTGACAGCCTGGCTCGCCGCGGTCGGATTCGGCGGCATCCTGGTGGTGTTCGTCGCGACGAACATCGGCGGCATCTGGGCACCTGGAATCATCGGCGCGTTGGTCTGGCTGGCGCTGGCGGCAGTCGGCTATGCGACGCTGCGTCGCGTTCGGCCACTGGTCACAGCGCACATAGGAATACACGAAACACCAATGCGCTCGGAGGTGTTCAGCGGACATCTCGAGTCCGACGCCGCAGTCAGTGGCGGACCGTCGCGATGAGTCCTGCCTTCGGGGGCGACTCGTCGTCGAAATCGGTGATCAATGCACTGCAGATCCTTGAAGAGGTCGCGACGATGGGACCGGGTGTGACCGCCGTCGAGTTGTCCAGGCATCTCGGATTGTCGAAGTCGGCGACGTATCGCCTCGTGAATCTTCTTGCGCAGGAGGAGTATTTGGTCCGTACGCCCGATCTGGGCGGCTTCGCGCTCGGCGCCAGAATCGATCGCATGCTCGGCGCCGCGGCCGGCCCACCGGTCTCCGACCAGCTCCGTACCGCTCTCGACGAGGTGCGCGCGGGTCTACGGTTCGGTGTGCACTTGTTCGGGAGCCACCGCGCGGGGACGTCGCGGGCCCGGCTGAGCCTGATGGACATCGATCCGGATTACCCGCTCAGTGATCCCGGCCGGCTTCTCCATGATCTGACCGCGTCCGCGGCGGGCCGGCTGATGACCGCCGTCGGATCCGGGCATCCCGCCGCGGCACCGACGCATGCGAGCCAAATCGGTTCGTTCATACCCAATTTCGGCTGCGTCTCGGTACCGGTGTGGGGAGCAGATTCGACGCTGGTCGCCGCGCTCACCATCGCCGCGCCCGCCAAGCACATCGAGAACCCGGAGACACTGGTCCGATTACTGGCCGACCCTGCACGACGGGTCGCCGAGATCATGGACTCCGGCGAGGAGTGAGCTGAAGACGGGGAGTAGCTCATATCGCTGAGATCAAGACATGGTCGTGCCGCTACGTCGCCACCGGCCATCCCGGCAGATGCCCCGTCAGTGCCCAGGCAGCCTGTCGGGCCGCCCCGAGTGCGACCCATTCACTTTCGGCGGGAAGAATGACGGTGCCTTCGAAGACTGATGGTGCGATGGCACGTATCGCCGGCGATTTCGCTCCACCTCCGATGAGAATGACCCTCTCGACATCGACGCACTGCGCCTCGATCTGCTCCCGGCACCACACCAGCGAACCGAGTAGTCCTTCGACGGCAGCACGTGCGACCGATGGTGCTGTGAAGTTCTCGGTCGTGATCCCCGTCAGTGATCCAGTCGCATCGGGCAGGTTCGGCGAGCGCTCTCCGGCGAAGTAGGGCACGAGACGCAGCCCGTGTGCGCCTGCAGGGGCCGAGACCGCCAGTCGTGCAAACTCATCGAGGTCGACGCCGAGCATTCTCGCGGTTGCGGCGAGAACCGGTGCACCGTTCAACGTGCACACCAGTGGCAGATGGCGGCCGGTGCCATCGGCGAAGCCCGCGACAATGCCGGATGGATCGCACGGCGCGACATCGGTGACAGCGCTGATGACTCCGGAGGTACCCAGCGAGACAATGGCGTCGCCCGGACCGGCCTGTAGTCCGAGTGCAGCGGCGGCGTTGTCGCCGAGTCCCGCGCCGAGTAGCGCGCCGCCGGGGATTCGCGCGGCAGCCTGTTCGGCCTCGATCACCCTGGGCAACAACGGAGTTCGCCCATGTAGTGCAAGTTCAAGCAGGTCGGGGCGATATTCGTCTCGGGCAGCGCTGAAGTATCCTGTTCCCGAAGCATCGCTGCGGTCGGTGGTCAGTGTGGCGATGTCGGTCGATCCGGACAGCCGCCACGTCAGCCAATCGTGGGGAAGACATACAGCGGCAGTCGTGTCGGCGTTCTGAGGTTCGTTGTCCGCGAGCCAACGCAGTTTTGCCGCAGTGATCGAGGCAACCGGGACGACGCCGACTGTCTCCGCCCATTTCTCGGGTCCGCCGAGCTCATCGATCAAGTCGGCGGCGCTCGTCGCTGATCGGGTATCGTTCCACAACAAGGCATCTCGAACCACCCTGCCCGACTCCTCCAGGCAGATCATGCCGTGTTGCTGTCCGGCAACGGACACGGCCGCGACGTCGTCGAGCCCGCCCGCGGCGGAGATGGCCGCGCACAACGCAGTCCACCAGTGCTCGGGATCTACTTCGGTACCCGGCGGGTGTGGCACGCTCGCCGAGCGAACGACTGCGCCGGTCTCGGCATCACAGATCACGATCTTGCAGGATTGCGTCGACGAGTCGATCCCCGCGACGAGTGTCATGAGAGCAACTCCTTCAGGGTCTCGCGGGAACCCTTGGTACGCAGAGTTTCCAGCGCCCACAGGTAGGGCTTGGTGAAGCCGTCATGGTCGGCGAGTTCGCCGAAGAGCCCTCTTTCCGACACGAAGGCGAGCGGTTCGGTCCGCGACTTTTGTGCCAGTGGCACGAGTTCGTCGGCCTTCGGGTCGACGACGTCGATCACGTCGCCGTTCTCGTCTATGCCCTCGGCGTATCGAGTCCAACTCGCCACGACGGCAGCGGCAAGATCGACGTTGCCACCCGCGTGGAGTCGCTCGCGAATCACTGGCACGAGCCATTTGGGAATGCGGTCGGAGGAATCCTGGCACAGGCGTGCGATCGTGTCGGCAATGGCGGGATTGGCGAAGCGTTCGAGAAGTGTGTCGATATATGCGTTGACGTCGACACCGGGCAATGGTGCAAGTGTCGGTTCTGCTTCGTCGAACATGTAGCGGCGCAGCAGTTCACGGATGTCGGAATCGCTTGCGGCGTCGTGAACATAGCGGTAGCCGAGTAGGTAACCGAAGTAGCACAACGCTTGGTGGCTCGCGTTGAGCAGACGTAGCTTCATGAGTTCGTACGGCGTGACGTCATCGACGATCTGCACTCCGACATTCTCGAGCGCGGGCCGTCCGTCGCTGAACGAGTCCTCGAGGACCCACTGGATGAATGGCTCGGCAACGACAGGCCAGTTGTCGACGATGCCGGTGCGTGCCTCGACCTCCGCCGCCAATTCAGGTGGGGTGACCGGCGTTATCCTGTCGACCATCGAATTGGGAAACGACGTATGGGTGTCGATCCACTGAGCGAGCTCAGGATCACGCAGACGCGCGTAGGCGAGGAACGTCGAGCGCGCTACGTGGCCGTTGCCCTGTATGTTGTCGCACGACATCACTGTGAACGACGGAATGTCGCGTGCACGCCGACGTGCAAGGGCTTCCGTCACCAATCCGAAAACTGTTGCCAGAGCCTGGTTTCCGCTCAGATCTGCGACGATGGCTGGATTCTCGGCGTCGAATTCACCTGTCGCAGGGGAGAAATTGTATCCGCCCTCGGTGACCGTGAGCGACACGATGCGGGTGCCGGGGTCAGCGAGCCTTTCTAAGACGGACTCGGGATTGTCTGGAGCATACAGATACTCGACGATTGATCCGATGACCGAGGTCTCGACAGCGCCGTCAGGACTCTTGAGGGTCAATGTGTAGAGCCCGTCCTGGGGCACGAGGGCGTCCCGCATGGCCTGATCGGCTTGCCGGACACCGACGCCGCAGATACCCCACGATCGTGACTCGGGTTCGGCGAGAAGGCGATCGACATACATTGCCTGGTGCGCGCGGTGAAATCCGCCGACACCGAAGTGGACGATTCCGACGGTGACGTGTGCGCGGTCGTAACCGGGCGTCGGAATGCCGGTGATTGTTGGGAGAGCGTCGTTGCTGAGCCGGATACTCACGAGTGCGCCTTTCGGGTGTCGGGTCGGGGTTCGGTGTAGCGCGAGAGTGCCGGATACACAACAGCTTTGATGTGTCCTGTGATGTGATCGGCGTTGAGCGCCGCGGGCAGCTCGTCGAGTCCGAAACGGGCAGTGACCATGGAGTCGAGGTCGACGGCGCCGGTGGTGGTGAGTCGGGTCGCCGTTGGCCAGGTGTTTGCATAGCGGAAGACGCCCGTCAGGACGATCTCACGGTTCTGTATCAACGATATGGGGAGTTCCATGGTGTCAGCACCCATGCCGACGAGCACAGCACGGCCTCCGGGTCGAAGAGCGGAGATGCCCGCGGTGACCGCTGCCGGCGCACCGCTCGCGTCGACGAATGCGTCCACGGGTGCGATGGCCGTGCCGGGAACGGCGACATCGGTTGCCCCGAATCGGAGTGCCTGCGACCGACGCTCTTCGTCGGGCTCGCTCACGACGATTCGCGAGAGCCCGGCCGCACGGGCTACCTGCGCGCACATCAGCCCGATCGGCCCCGCTCCGCTGATCAGAAGTGAATCACCAAGTCGAACCGATGCTTTCGCGATCGACGCGAGACCGACCGACAGGGGTTCGAAAAGGGCGGCGGCCTCGTCGCTCACGTCGTCGGGTACGGCATGAGCGAATGCGGAACCGATCGTCACGAACTCGGTCAGCGCGCCGTCGACCGGGGGCGTTCCGTAGAAGCGCATGGCCGGGCACAGGTGGTAGTCACCACGCATCGTCTCCGTGCTCGTCGGGTCGGGTCGCTGCGGCTCGATCGACACGCGCTGGCCGATGCGTGAGGATTGGACGCCCGCTCCGACGTCGACGATCACCCCGGCGGCCTCGTGTCCGAGGATCAGCGGCTCGCGCACGACGTGCTCGCCAATGCGTCCGTGGCGCAGGTAGTGCGTGTCCGAACCGCATATTCCGACCGCGCTGACCTGCACAAGGACGTCTCCGGGGCCGGGCCGGGGTACGGGTCTGGTCTCTACGGACAGCTGTCGGCCGGGCGAGAGAACCGAAGCTCGCATTGTGTGGAGTCCCTGATCACTCGTCGTCGAGGATGTTGCATAGCTCACATCACGGATGTTAGCGTATTGAGCAGATTTACCGCTAGTGAGCAAATGCTCACCAGTCGACATCACGCGAACAGGCGATGCTCATGGCGACACGCAACAAGACACCGGCACAGACCCGAGCCGAGACGGCAACGCATTCCGATGCCGGCACCTCTTCACGTTCGACGTCCCGCGCGACGTCGGATAGTGGATCGGATCTGAGGTTGCTGGTCCGGGCGGCAACGATGTACCACCTCGAGGGCCTGACCCAAGCCGAGATCGCCGCGCGTCTCGGCGTCTCACGCCCGACCGCCGGACGGCTCGTGGCACGTGCCCGGGCGCAGGGCCTCGTCCAGGTGACGGTTTCGGCTCCGCCGCACCTCTCCGTGTCGATTCACACCGATCTCGAGCGGAGCGTCGAGCAGGCATTCGGACTCGACGAGGCGCTGGTCATCGATGAGGTCGCCGACGGGACCACGTCCGGTAACGCTGCGCTCGGTCGGGCTGGGGCTTCAGTCCTTGCACGCCGCATCCAGTCCACGGACACATTCGGATTCACCTGGGGCCCTGAACAAGTCGCGGTCGCCGACGCGATGAGCGCCTCGGCGTCGTGTCAACGGGTGGTCCAGATGGATGGTTCGATGACATCCGTCGACTACCACACCGGCGTCGATCATGCGCTCGCGAGATTCTCCGAACGACTGCATGCGCAACCACTGCGGTTGGTCGCCCCGCTCTACGTCGACGCAGAGACCGTCACCGCCCTCAACCGCGATTCGATTCTGTCCCAATCGCTTTCCGCGGCGAGAGGTGCTCACATCATGCTCTTCGGAGTGGGCTCCGTGTCCACCTCGACGACGCTGTTCGAGGGTGCGTACATCGACGCCATCGTGCTCGACGAGCTCATCGAGCTGGGCGCGGTGGGAGAGATCGGCGGACGCTTCTACGACGCCGCGGGCGAGCCCGTTTCGTCGAGCCTTGTGGAACGGACGGTGTCTGTGCCGCTCGATGCCGTGCGCGCCTGTCCCACATCCATTCTCGTATCCGGTGGAGTTCACCGCCGTGAATCGATACTCGGAGCCCTGCGCGGCGGTTTCGCCACCATTCTGGTGACCGACACCGAAACCGCCGAATGGCTTGTCATGCAAGAGAAAGGCCGACAGTGAGGTCACTGAGACAACGAAGTCTTCGCGCTGCGCGACGACGGACGACATACATGCTGGCCGCGGTGTGTGCCGCTGCATCACTCGCATTCGTCACCGGGTGTTCGGGCGCGGGTTCGCTTGGCGGAGGCAGCCGAGAGGTCACCGTCGCCATGGTGTCGAACTCGCAGATGCAAGACGCCGTCAAGCTCTCCGAGCAGTTCGAACAACAGAATCCGGGAGTGCACGTCAAGTTCGTGACGTTGTCGGAGAACGAGGCACGAGCGAAGATCACCGCGTCGGTCTCGACCGGCGGTGGCGAATTCGACGTGGTGATGATCAGCAACTACGAGACACCCATGTGGGCCAAATATGGCTGGCTGGTCAACCTGACGCCCTACATGAATGCCGACTCGTCTTACGACGCAGACGATTTCATACCGACGCTCAAATCAGCGCTTTCCTACAACGGGCAGATGTACTCGGCGCCCTTCTACGGTGAGTCGTCGTTTCTGATGTACAACAAGAAGCTCTTCGCTCAGGCGGGTGTGAATCTACCTGCCACTCCGACGTGGCCACAGGTCGCCGACGCAGCACGCCGTCTCACCAACGACAAGACAGCGGGAATCTGCCTACGTGGCAAGCCCGGATGGGGCGAGGTGCTTGCACCGCTCAACACCGTGATCAACGCGTACGGCGGACGTTGGTTCGACGAGGACTGGAACGCTCAACTGACCAGCCCGGAGGTCGAGGCGGCGGTGCAGATGTATGTCGACACCGTTCGCAGGTACGGCGAGGCCGGCGCATCGTCGTCCGGGTTCCAAGAATGCGGAAACCTGATGTCGCAGGGGCAGGTTGCGATGTGGTACGACGCCACGTCGGCGGTCTCGGTTCTCGAGAGTCCAGACGACTCGACGATCGCCGGCGACGTCGGCTACCTACCCGCGCCGACCATGGCCAAGAATGACAACGGCTGGCTCTACACCTGGTCACTCGGTATCCCGTCGAGCAGCGACAACAAGGGCGACGCCTGGAAGTTCATCGACTGGATGACCAACAAGAGCTACATCCAGCACGTCGCAACAACACTCGGTGCGACGCACGTGCCGCCGGGCAGCAGAATGTCGACCTACCAGCTGCCCGCCTATCAGAAGATCTCGCAGCCGTTCGCCGAGCAGACGCTGTCGGCGATGCAGGCGGCAGATCAGCTCAAGCCGACGCTCAAGCCGGTGCCCTACACGGGAATCCAGTTCCTCGCGATCCCAGAGTTCCAGGACCTCGGTACCCGTGTCAGCCAACAGATCTCGGCCGCGATCGCAGGTCAGATCAGTGTTCATGACGCACTGGAGCAGGCGCAGCAGTACGCGCAGGTCGTCGGTAAGTCCTATCAGAGGGAGAGGTAGACCATGGCGACTGCAGTCATGACACCGCCGGCGCAACCCGACGCCGGTTCGGGTAAGGCGGTTACGTCCAAGCGCGACCAGATCACGCGCGCCGAGGGTTGGCGCAGGCGGGGACCGCTGCTACCCGCGCTGATCTTCATGATCGTGGTGACACAGATTCCGTTCGTGTTCACCCTCTACTACTCGACACAGTCCTGGAACCTGGTGCGCCCCGGTTCGCGTCGATTCGTCGGACTCGACAACTACGGCGCCGTCTTCTCCGACAGTCAGTTCTGGAAGGTCACGCTCAACACCATCGTGCTGATTGTGGGGACGGTGCTGATCTCGGTGGTATTGGGTCTGCTCTTCGCACTGCTGCTCGACCGGAAGTTCTTGGGGCGAGGGGTCGTACGCACCCTGCTCATCACACCGTTCCTGGTGACACCCGTTGCGGCGGCACTTCTGTGGAAGACGAGTCTTCTCTCGCCGACCAATGGTCTGGTGAACTGGGCGTTGAGCCCCTTGGGAATTCACGTCGATTGGCTGTCGCAGTTCCCACTCATGAGCGTGATGGCCGAATTGATCTGGCAGTGGACGCCATTCATGATGCTTCTCATTCTCGCTGGACTGCAGTCGATGCCGCGCGACATCCAGGAGGCGGCGCGAGTCGACGGTGCGACCAGCTTCCGGCTGTTCCGCGAGTTGACGCTCCCGCACCTGCGTCGCTTCATCGAACTGGGCACGGTACTCGGTGCGATCTATCTGGTGAACACCTTCGATGCGGTCTACATGATGACGGCGGGCGGGCCGGGTGTTGCCAGTTCCAACCTGTCGTTCTACATCTACCAGCGGGCGTTCCTCGGATTCGACATCGGCCAGGCCGCCGCGATGGGTGTCGTCACCGTCATCGGGACGATAGTCGTTGCATCGCTGGCACTTCGACTGATCTTCAAATCATTCACCGGAACCGAGGAGGCAGCCTGATGACCGCCACCGCCACCCCGACAACGTTGACGTCTCCCTCGACGCCGACCCCGACCATCCGACGTCGACGCGATCCGCGCGGCGGTGTGCTGACCGCGATCACCTGGATACTCGCCATAGGGTTCTTCTTCCCGGTGTTGTGGATGGTACTGACGGCGTTCAAGCAGGAGAGTGACGCGGCAACCAACCCGCCCACCTTCTTCTTCACGCCCACCCTGCAGCAGTTCCGCAATGTGTTCGACGCCGGGATCGGCACCCCGCTGCTGAATTCGTTGTGCGCCACCGTGGTCTCGACGATCCTGGTGTTGCTTCTCGGTGTACCAGCAGCTTTCGCGCTGTCGCTGCGCCCGGTGCGCAAGACCAAGGACGCTCTGTTCTTCTTCATCAGTACGAAGATGTTGCCCATCGTCGCGGCGATCATCCCGCTGTATGTGATCGTCGGAAAACTGGGGATGCTCGACAACGTCTGGACGTTGATCATTCTGTACACGGCGATGAACCTGCCGATTGCCGTGTGGATGATGCGGTCGTTCTTCCTCGAAGTGCCCGGAGAACTGTTGGAGGCGGCCAGTATCGACGGCGCGAGTATGTGGACCGCCGTGCGCGAGGTGATCTTGCCGCTCATCTCACCCGGTATCGCTGCCACTGCACTGATATGCGTCATCTTCTCGTGGAACGAGTTCTTTTTCGCCGTCAACATGACCGCGGTCAACGCGCAGACCATGCCGGTGTTCCTCACCGGGTTCATGTCGGGGCAGGGACTGTACTGGGCGCAACTGTCCGCGGCGTCGGTGTTGACTGCACTTCCCGTCGTCGTTTGCGGGTGGATCGCGCAGAACAAGCTCGTCCGCGGCCTGTCCTTCGGCGCCATCAAGTAGTCAACAGACAATCCAACATTCAGCACACACAGGAGTTCACAATGGCTTCCATCACCTACGACAAGGCCTGCTGCGTTTATCCCGGAGCCGAGAAACTGGCTGTCGACTCACTCGACCTCGATATCGAGGACGGCGAATTCATCGTTCTGGTCGGCCCGTCGGGATCCGGCAAGTCGACGGCCCTTCGGATGCTCGCAGGTCTCGAGGAGATCGACTCCGGCGCAATCCATATCGGCGGGAACAGCATGGTGGGTGTTGCGCCCAAGGATAGGGATATCGCGATGGTGTTCCAGAACTACGCGCTCTACCCCAACAAGACGGTCGGGGAGAACATGGGATTTGCGCTCAAGATGCGGGGAGTGCCCGCAGACGAGCGTAAAGCCAAGGTTGCCGAGGCGGCAAAGCTGCTCGACCTCACCGACTTCCTCGATCGCAAACCCGCGAAGCTCTCGGGTGGGCAACGGCAACGTGTGGCGATGGGCCGTGCGATCGTGCGTGAACCGCAGGTGTTCTGCATGGATGAGCCGTTGTCGAACCTCGACGCCAAGCTCCGCGTGCAAACCAGAACTCAGATCGCCGCACTGCAGCGTCGGCTCGGCACCACGACGGTGTATGTCACCCACGACCAGGTCGAGGCCATGACGATGGGCGATCGGGTCGCCGTACTGAAGAACGGGGTGCTGCAACAGTTCTCGACTCCGACCGAACTCTATGACCGACCTCGCAACGCATTCGTGGCAGGCTTCATCGGGTCGCCGTCGATGAACCTGTTCACCGCTCCGGTCACCGACGGCGCGGTGGGCATCGGCAAAGCGAGTGTCGATCTCGACGCGGAATCTCAAGCGGCGCTGCGTAAGTCCGGGGTGTCATCAGTGACCGTCGGTATCCGCCCTGAGCACCTTGCACTGGCCGATGACGGGGATGCCGGTATCGACGCCGACGTCGCTCTTCTCGAGGAACTCGGCAGTGAGACGTATGTGTACGCGTCCCTGGTCGACGATTCGATCAGGAATCTCGACGGCGACCCGATGACCGTGGTGATCCGCTCCGCGGATCGCGCACCCGCCAAGCGTGGAGACGGCATCCGACTGCGCCAGGCCGACCGCGCGGTACACCTCTTCCATCCCGAGACAGGGGAGCGGCTCAACTGATTCCTTCTGACCATCTGTGCAGGTGACGCTGCCCTTTCGGTGGTCTGTGAACCACATCGATGGTTTACGCACCTGGTTTGGGAACGTAGACTCCGCGAGTGCATGGGCCGCGGTGTGGTTTCGTGCCCACCCGCCATCTGCAGGCCGGTACGAGTTGCCCTGCGGCCCCGCTGCATGAGCACTCGAACCATGGCGAAATGCAGATTGAGGGAAGGATCAGCATTGATCACAGAAACTCGAACGGCCAGCCGCCCGGTGGACGTGTACCGAACACGTCTTGCCGATCACGGAGAGATAGAACCCCGCCCACACCCAGTTGTCTGGGAGCACGACGCGCGAGGGCCGCTGTCTGCTGCCGAGGTCGACGGCTACCGCGAGCGCGGGTACCACGTTGCCGAAAATGTGTTGTCCGACAGCGACATCGACACATGCCTGACAGAGGTTGCGGCCATCACCGACAAACTGGGCGTCGACGAACGCGTGGTGCGCGAGTCGTCGAGTGGCGACGTGCGTTCACTTTTCGCGGTCCATCAGCTCAGCGACGCGATCGCCGACATGTGTGATCGCACCGAAATCGCCGGTGTCGCAAGACAAATACTCGGCGACGACGTCTACATCCACCAGAGTCGTATCAACCTCAAACCAGGATTCGCGGGCGGCCCGTTCTACTGGCACTCCGATTTCGAGACCTGGCACGCCGAGGACGGCATGCCCACACCGCGTGCGCTCAGCGTGTCGCTGGCTCTGACTCCGAATCTTGTCACCAACGGCGCGTTGATGATCATCCCGGGCTCCCACGAGCAGTTCGTCGGGTGCGTCGGACAGACTCCCGACGGCTACCACAATCAGTCGCTGGTGTCGTACCGTCCGCCGTTCGGGACGCCCGAGGAATCCGACGTGACGACGTTGGCGGACGAGCACGGCATCGACATGATCACCGGGCCCGCGGGTACGGCGCTGTATTTCGATTCGAATTGCATGCACGCGTCGTCGGGCAACATCACGCCCTATCCGCGCAGCAACCTCTTCGTCGTGTTCAATGCGAAATCGAATGCGCTGCAAGCGCCTTTCGCGTCCGGCGCGCCGCGCCCGGACTATCTGGCGCATCGCTGAGTGAACGCGAAAAGTGGGGGACGAGAACTCGTCCCCCACTCTCGGTGAGCTGTTCGTGCGCCCCTCTGTTGGCCCGTCTGCCTGTTGGCCGTCAGTTCGCGGCGGGCACCGCCGGAGCGTCGTCCGATGACGCCGCAGTCGGTACCGGCTGCGGACCGCGCTTGGGAATGGTGAGCGTGATCGCGACACCGACGAACGCTGCAATCGCGCCGACGAGGAAGCACAGACGGAACGACGTGTGCGACGGCATGTCGTGGCCGCCGAGCGACACGGTCGCGGTGGTGAGCAGCACAGCCATGACAGCCGACGACACCGTGGTGCCGATCGATCGCATCAGGCCGTTGAGACCAACCGCCGCACCGGCTTTGGTCATCGGCACCGAACCCATGATCAGTGTCGGCATGGCCGCGTAGCCGATTCCGACGCCCGACGCAGCGATGATCGACGCGACCATGAGCTGCCACGGTGAGTTCATTAGGAACAGTGCGATCAGGTAACCGGTGCCGAGGACCGTGGCACCGATCGCCAGGGTGTATTTGGCGCCGATCTTGTTGATCAAGATGCCCGACACCGGCGAGAAGACCAGCATCATCAGGCCACCGGGGGCCATCCAGAGTCCGGCAGCCAGCATCGTTTGGCCGAGTCCGATCCCGGTTTCCTTCGGCATCTCCAGCAGAGCGGGGATGACGACCGACTGAGCCATCATGCCGAAACCGATCGCGATCGCGGCGATGTTCGTCAGCAGCACCGCCGGCTGCGCAGTGGTGCGCAGGTCGACGAGTGGGTCGGATGCGCGCAGTTGGTAGAAGCCCCACGCGATCAGCACGACGATGCCCACGGCGAGTAGGCCGAGCGTGGTGCCCGATGCCCAGCCCCAGTCATTGCCTTTCGAGACCGCGATCAATGCGGCACACAGGCCGATGGCCAGGCCGATGGCGCCGATGATGTCGAGTCGACCGCCCGCGGCGTCGGGAACATGCGGCACGACGACGATGACCAGCGCCAGCACGACTGCGCCGAGCGCCGCCGCGACCCAGAACAGGGCGTGCCAGTTCCACGTCTGCGCGATCCACGCTGAGAGCGGGAGACCGATCGCGCCGCCGACGCCGAGGGTGGCACTCATCGCGGCGATGGCCATCGAGGTGATCTTCGGCGGGGTGACCTCACGCATCAGGCTGATACCGACGGGGATGAAGCCCATCGCGAGGCCCTGGATGGCGCGACCGACGATCATCGGGATGACCGAATCGCTCAGCGCGCACACAACCGAGCCGACGACGAGCAGTACGCCCGAGCCGACCAAGACGCGCTGCTTGCCGAACATGTCGCCGAGTCGGCCCGCGATGGGCATCGCCACGGCTGCGGCGAGAAGCGTTGCGGTGATAACCCACGAAGCGTTCGAGCGCGACGTGTGGAGTAGATCGGGCAGTTCAGGTTGAATCGGGATCACGAGCGTCTGCATCAATGCGGCGACGAGTCCGCCGAGGCAGAGGACGATCACGGTGGCGACCGCGCCGGTCGCGGTCTTGTTCTCCACGTGCGGCAGCGAATTGTCTGCAGCAGGGGATGATTGAGTGTCGGACATGAACACCTCCTTGGGGTATGCACACTACATATGTAAACTACATATGCCTAATCCCTTAGGATATTTCGGACATAGTGGACAGCGTTGAGGGCGAAGGGAATTCGTGTGACGAGGGAACGCGCAAGCGGCGTCGACGACTCGAGCGATGAGTACGCACCCTGGCCGTCGCCGCTCTATCGCGATCTCGCGGAGGAATTCCTCCGCATGGCCCGACGTCGCTCGCATGTCGATCCCGACTCGATCCTCGAGGTCTCCGCTTTCAGCCTGCTGTGGATACTGTCCGACGGCAGGCCTCGCACGTTGCGACAGCTGACCGACGCCATGCAACTCGAGCAGTCGACCGTCAACAGGCAGGTGAACGCGGCGATCAAACACGGCTACCTCGAGCGCTTCGACGTCGCGGGATCGATCAGCAAGCAGGTCAGGCCGACGAGAGCGGGTCTCGACGCTTTCGAGCACGACGGCCTGCTGCGCGCGCGACGCCTCGAGCGTGTGCTCTCCGACATGGGGCCCGGATCTCCCGAGGCATTGTTTCGCCAACTCCACGCGTTCAACAACGCCTATGACCGTACGCTGGCCGACGACGACCGCAACCGGCGGCGACACGGATAGGAGGCACGATGGCCGACGCTCCGCGGCGATACGTGGTCACCGGAGCTGCCTCGGGAATGGGTTGCGCAGTGGCGGAATCCCTTCGGGCACAAGGGCACACCGTTATCGGTGTCGATCAACGAGATGCCGACGTCGTCGCCGACCTCGCGACGCCCGATGGTCGACGCGACGCGATCGCTGCCGTTCTCACGCTCTGTGACGGCGTACTAGACGGCGCCGTGCTAGCCGCGGGAGTCGGGCCCGAGGCGGGTGCAGAACGCGCGATTGTCGAGGTCAACACCTTCGGTGTCACAGAACTGCTCGCCGGACTGCGCGACGCGCTCACAGCGTCGAACAAGGCGAAAGTGGTTGTCTTCGGCTCCAATTCGACGACGTCGACACCGTTCGTGCCGAAGTCTGCGGTGCGCAAACTGATGAAGGGCGATGCGGCCGGGGCGGCCACGATTATCCGACGCCGCGGTAAACCGCTGTCGGGGCCGGTTGCCTACGCGGCGTCGAAACTCGCTGTGACCCAATGGTGTCGTGTGCACGGTACCGATCTCGACTGGGCAGGCGCGGGTATCCGGTTGAACGTGATCGCGCCGGGGCCGGTGATGACCCCACTGCTGCAGGCGCAGCTGGACGGTGTGTCGGGCAAGAACGTCCGGTCGTTCCCGGTCCCGTTGCGCGAGTACGGCACGCCGGAACAACTCGCGGCGTGGGTCATGCTCATGCTGTCGTCGGATGCCGACTTCATGTCGGGTTCAGTGGTCACGGTCGACGGCGGAACGGAGGCGTATCTTCGGTCGCGCGATTGGCCGGTCCGGCTGCCGTTGCACGAGGTGCCGCGAACGCTGTGGCGAATGTACCGAGCTCCCAGGGAGGGTCGCGTTGTCAGATACTGAGGGTTCGTCGTCCGAGAATGATTGGGCACCAGGGGCTCTCGACGGCCTCGTGGTCGCCGACTTCACCCGCGTACTTGCCGGTCCGTACGCGACGATGATGCTCGCAGACCTCGGCGCCGACGTCGTCAAGATCGAACGTCCGGGGGCGGGGGACGACACGAGGACGTGGGGGCCGCCATTTACGGCCGACGGCACCGCTACCTATTTCGCGTCCGTCAATCGCAACAAGAAGTCGGTGACGCTCGACCTACGCGATCCGGACGATCTGGCCCGCGCTCGTGCGATCGCGCTGCAGGCCGACGTCGTGATCGAGAACTTCCGGGCCGGAACGATGGAGCGCCTCGGTCTGGGATACGACCAATTGCGTTCGGAAAGACCAGATCTCGTGTACTGCTCGATCACCGGATTCGGTCGTGACGGGGGCGCGGCACTGCCCGGATACGACCTGCTGGTTCAGGCGGTCGGCGGATTGATGAGTGTCACCGGCTCGGGACCCGACGAACCGGTGAAGGTTGGAGTCGCAGTCGTCGACGTTCTCGCGGGTCTGCACGCGGGCTTGGGAATCCTTGCCGCACTACGCCATCGCGACCGGACCGGCCAGGGGCAACGCGTCGACGTCGACCTGTTCTCGGCATCGTTGTCGTCGTTGGTCAACCAGGCGTCGGGGTTCCTCAACGCAGGTGTGGTGCCCGCGCCGATGGGCAACCGCCATCCGAGTATCACTCCCTACCAGGTGTTCTCGACGGCCACCCGCCCGATCGCGTTGGCTGTCGGCAACAACGGCCAGTTCGAGAAGGCCGTCGAGGTGCTCGGCCGCCCGGAACTGGCTGCAGACGAACGCTTTACGTCGAACTCGGCGCGCGTTGCCCACCGCGACGAATTAGTCGACGAGATCACCACGGTGCTTGTCACCAAGGACGCCGATCATTGGTACGCCGAATTCACAGCTGCGGGAGTGCCTGCGGGACCGATCAATTCGGTCGCCGAGGCGTTCGACTTCGCCGACGAACTCGGCATCGACGTGCGCGCCTCGACCCCGGACAGCGCAATCGTGACGACTGCGAACCCGATACGACTGTCGGGTACGCCGGTCACCTATCGCAGCGGACCTCCGAAACTAGGCGCCGACAACAACTAGGCGCCGACAACATCACCGCGCCGACAACGAGGGTTGAGGTCACTCGTTGTGATCCTTGGGCCAGTCGCCCTCGGTGATCAGCTCTTCGAAGTTCTTGAGGAGATGCGGATTGAGCTCGTCCTCGACGGCCTTCTCGTAGTTGCCGTTCCACTTGGCGAACCACTTCTCGTCGCGATCCATCAGATAGATCGGCCAGCCGTGCGTGATGATCAGCTCGTCGGAGTACAAATCCGTCGACCCGTCGTCACGCATGTACCAATACTTCTTGCCTGAGTCGTAGAACGCGGCCAGTTCCTCGGCCGTCACGAAGTATGTGCCGTCTGCCTGCCTCATGGCGACGATCCTACGGAGTCAGGCGGGCCGGCGGGGGTAGGACTCGACACACGGGCGAAGGCCGGTGGTGGCGAGTATAGGCGGCGACAGGGCACGATTGGTATGCGCGGGTCGCCATGAGTCCACCTCCGCCATGACAGGTCCGTGTTCGCTTTTCGTCCAGGTCGTTGTTCCCAGAGAGGTCTCGTGTGTCAACCGTGCTGATCGACGTCGAGCAACTTGCCGACGCCATGCTCTCCGACACCCCGCCGGTCGTGCTCGACATCCGGTGGCAACTCGGCGACGCCGACGGTCACGCTCGCTACCGCACCGGACACATTCCGGGAGCGGTCTATGTCGACCTCGACTCCCAACTCGCAGCGCCGCCGTCGCCCGAGGCCGGGCGGCATCCGCTACCCGAGATCGACGCACTGACCGAGGCGGCGCGGTCGTGGGGCATCGACGACACCTCACCCGTCGTGGTCTACGACGACAACGGCAACCTCGCAGCTGCTCGCGCCTGGTGGCTACTGCGGTGGGGCGGCCACCGCGACGTCCGCATTCTCGACGGGGGTCTGGCCGCATGGCGCGATTCCGGCATGCGGTTGTCGAGCGGCGACACACCCGTCCGGCCCGGAAACGTCACGCTGCACGCGGGATCACTGCCGGTCGCCACGATCGACGACGTCGCGGCGCTCGGTTCCGATGACTCGAAGACAGTCCTCGTCGACGCGCGGGCAGGCGAACGTTATCGCGGTGAGGTCGAACCCATTGACCCGCGCGCGGGTCATATTCCCGGTGCGATCAGCCTCCCCACCAGCGAGAACATCGACGCGTTCGGACGTTTCCGCGCCGCGTCGGATCTGCGTGAGCGGTTTGCGCAGGCGGGCGTCACGGACGGATCGGCGGTCGTCGCCTACTGCGGTTCGGGTGTGAATGCCGCACACGAGATCGCCGCGCTGGAGATCGCGGGATTGTCCGGGACTCTGTATCCCGGCTCGTGGTCGCAATGGTCGGCCGACCCTGCGCGTCCAGCGGAGATATGACCGAACTGGAACCTGAACACCATCGAATTCGACGACTGTACTGCGAGAACAGGGTGACACTGGTCACGAACGCGTGCAGAAGGCAGCGCGGCTCCGACCTCCATCACGATGCATAGCTCTGAGACGTCAGCGGCTCGGAGTTCACCACCGGTTACGTCCGGCCCGAAGAACGAGAAGAGTGAGTAGATGCGCGATTTCCATTGTTCCAACTGCGGACAGCAACTGTCCTTCGAGAACACTGTCTGTCTCAATTGCGGGCACAACCTGGGTTTCCACCTGCCCAGCCGCACGATCCAGGTGCTCGACGACGACGAGAAGGGCACCGTCGACGGGGCGACGATCGTCCGCTGTGCCAACAATCTGCCCGCCGCCTGCAACTGGATGGTCGAGGAGGGCCCGGATCTGCCCGCGCTCTGTGAATCGTGCCGGTTGACGCGCACAAGGCCGTCGGACTCCGACGAACAGGCCATGGCCGCCTTCGCCGAGTCCGAGGCCGCGAAGCGTCGAGTGATCTACGAGCTCGACGAGCTCAAGCTCCCGATCTTCGGCAAAGACACCGACCCGGAGACCGGACTCGCCTTCGACCTGCTGTCGAGCCGCGATCAACCGGTCACCACCGGGCACGCCGACGGCGTGATCACCCTCGACCTCGCCGAGGGCGACGACGTGCACCGCGAGCGTCTACGCGTCTCGATGGACGAGCCGTACCGCACGTTGATCGGGCACTTCCGTCACGAGATCGGGCATTTCTATCAGATGGTTCTCGTGGGTGACGGCCCCAACCTCGAGCGCTACACCGAGCTGTTCGGTGACCCCAACACGAGCTACCAGGACGCGATCGATCGTCACTACAACGACGGACCGCCGGAGAACTGGGAACAGGACTACGTCTCCTCGTACGCCACGATGCATCCGTTCGAGGACTGGGCCGAGACGTTTGCCCACTACCTGCACATCCGCGACACCCTCGACACCGCAGCCGCCTTCGCGCTGGCACCCGCCGGCGCGACATTGGAGGCAGACCTGCCGGGCAAGGTCGGGTTCGAGCGGATCATCGACTGGTGGCTGCCGTTGACCTGGGCGCTCAACCAGATCAATCGGTCGATGGGGCATCAGGACCTCTACCCGTTCGTGCTGCCTCCGAAGGTGCTCGAGAAGATGGAGTTCATCCACGAACTCGTCAGCTCCGACGACCGTGCGGTGGTCGCGCAGTAGTCATGGCCGAGCCGGTGCTCTACGAGGTCGACGGGCCGGTTGTCACCATCACGCTCAACCGGCCCGAAGTACGCAACAGCGTCGACGGGCCGACTGCGCGTGCGCTGCGAGCAGCCTTCCACCGATTCGACGACGATCCGGACGTCAAGGTTGCGGTCCTCGTAGGCGCAGGCGGAACATTCTGCGCCGGAGCCGATCTCACGTCGGTCGGCGATCCGTCGCGCCGCAACGACCTCGACGCCGACGGCGGGGGAGACGGTCCGATGGGTCCGACCCGAATCGCGTTGTCCAAGCCGGTGATTGCGGCGGTCAGCGGGTACGCGGTGGCCGGTGGATTGGAGTTGGCGCTGCTCGCCGATCTCCGTGTGGTCGACGAGGACGCGACGCTCGGCGTGTTCTGCCGACGGTGGGGCGTGCCGCTGATCGATGGCGGGACGGTCCGCCTACCGCGCATCGTCGGCCTCGGCAGGGCGCTCGACCTCATCCTCACCGGAAGACCGGTCGACGCCGAGGAAGCCTTGGCGATCGGGTTGGCCAATCGGATTGTGCCGCATGGCAAGTCGCTGGACGCTGCGCGGGAACTCGCGCAGCAGATCGCGCAGTTCCCGTTCGAATGCGTGCTCGCCGACCGCGTGTCGGTGTACGCGGGACTCGACCTTCCCCTCGACGACGCGCTCCGCGCCGAGGGGGCGGCAGGCGTACCCATCGTCGAACGCGAGGGCGTCGCCGGTGCAGCGCGCTTCGCGGGCGGGGCAGGGCGTCACGGCAGCTTCTCGAGCGGACCACGGTCAGGATCGCAGTGAATTCAACTCTGTGATCGAGTGAGCGTCGGCACTACCGTCCACTGAAGTTCAGCCCGACTTCTTTGACGACGGAGATGCCACCCGTGACCCTGCATGTGCGTAGTGAGGCGTGGCCGCGCCACGAGCGCAGCCCGTCGAGAACCGCTGTCGTGCAGGCAGGTTCCGGAGCCACGTCTCGTGGCGGCGTCCGTGTTCCACGGCCGTCGGCGCGCGTCATCCGTCTGCTACGTCAGTCGTCGGGTTTGATCGTCGTGGTCTTCGTGTGGCAACTCGGTGCCCGCGCATGGTTGGGTGCCACGACACCTGCGCCGACCGAGGTGTTGTCCGCCGGTTGGGAACTGACGCGAACCGGTGAGATCTGGCAACACCTGGCAGCGTCGACGCGACGAGTCGCCATCGGTCTGGCCATCGGCATCACCATCGGAACTCTGCTGGGTGTCGCTGCAGGGCTGGCTCGCGTCGCCGAGGACTTCATCAACGCCCCGGTGCAGGTCTTGCGCATGATGCCAGCAGTTGCGCTGGTTCCGGTGTTCATCATCTGGTTCGGCATCGACGACGTCTTCAAGATCGCGCTTATCATTGTCGCGCCGATCTTCCCGATGTACGTCAACGTGTTCGCAGGTATCCGAAGCGTCGACCAGAAGCTGATCGAAGCAGCAGAGTCGTTGAACCTGAACCGATTCGAGCTGATGCGCTTCATCCTGCTGCCCGGCGCGCTGCCTCAGGCGTTCGTCGGTCTACGGCAGGCGCTGGGCATAGGGTGGCTCGTGCTCGTCGTCGCCGAGATGCAGACGACGCCGGTGGGTCTCGGCTATCTGATGAACGACGCCAAGGAGTACCTGCGCACCGATCAGATCTTCCTCGTGCTGGTGATCTACGCGATCCTCGGTCTGCTCACCGACCTCGCGGTGCGACTTCTCGAGAAGCGTTTCTTGTCCTGGCGCAACGGGTTTGCGGGACGATGACCGACACCGTAGCGGCCCAAGCCGCATCATCGTCCGGCATCGAGACGACCAGGGGCAGCGGTGTTGTCGTCGAGAACGCAGGCAGGACGTTCGGCGATCGCGACGTGCTGCGCAACGTCGACCTTCGCATCGGAGCGGGAGAGTTCGTCGCGCTGTTGGGTGCGAGCGGTTCTGGCAAGAGCACGCTGCTGCGCGGAATCGGCGGTCTCGACGACGGATTCACCGGAACTATCGAAGCCCCGACTGCCAAAGCGATTGTCTTCCAGGAACATCGATTGGTTCCCTGGCTTCCGGTGTGGCGGAATGTCGCACTCGGCCTGCGGGGTGCGCGGCCCCGTGACCGATCGGTGCAGGCGTTGGCCGAGGTCGGTCTCGCATCGAAGGAGAATTCGTGGCCGACCACGCTCTCCGGGGGTGAGGCGCAACGAGTTGCGTTGGCGCGGGCGCTCGTACGTGAACCCGACCTGCTACTCCTCGACGAACCGTTCGGTGCGCTCGATGCGCTGACGCGACTGAACGCCCAATCGCTCGTCGAAAAGCTCTGGCAGCGGCATCGCCCCGCCACGCTGCTTGTGACCCACGATGTCGAAGAGGCTGTGCTACTTGCGGATCGGGCACTTGTGCTCCGCGACGGACGGATCGCCGAAGACATTCCCGTCGATCTCGACCATCCGCGAGACATCACGGATCCGAGGTTCGTCGACCTACGCAGAACACTGCTGTCCGCGCTCGGCGTCGGACGGGGCCCAGATGGCACACACACTCGAGAACCGGAGAACCCTGATGACTGAGCAACTCACCCTGCAGACGGACGTGCTCGTTCTTGGCGGTGGACCGGCCGCGGCGTGGGCTGCGTTGAATGCCCGAGATCGAGGTGCCGAAGTGGTCCTCGTCGACAAGGGCTACTGCGGTACGTCGGGAACCACCGCGCCTGCGGGAACGGGAGTTTGGTACGTCGTGCCGGATCCCGAGCGGCGGGCGAAGGCCAAGGCCGATCGGGAGCAACTCGGTGGATACCTGGCCGACCACAACTGGATGGACCGGGTACTCGACCAGACGTACGCGAACATGCGACGTCTCGGCGACGAGGGCCGCTACCCGTACCCGATCGATGAGAAGACCGGCGAACCGATCCGCAGCGGTCTGCAAGGCCCCGAATACATGAGGCGAATGCGAGCATGGCTGCAGCGCAGGGGGGTTCGCATTCTCGATCACTCGCCGGCGCTCGAGCTGCTGGTCGACAACGCCGGCCGAGTGTCGGGCGCCGCGGGTGTGCAGCGCCAGACCGGCGACGAGTACCGCATCAGTGCTGGTGCGGTGGTGCTGGCGACCGGAGGGTGTGCGTTCCTCTCACGCGCGCTGGGCACAAACGTCGACACCGGCGACGGCGCGCTGATGGCGGCCGAAGTCGGTGCCGAGTTCTCCGGGATGGAGTTCGGCAACGCGTACGGGATCGTCCCGAAGGGTTCGACGATCACCAAGACGGCCTACTACGGGTACGCGAGCTTCTATCACGAGGACGGCAGGATCGTCGAAGGCGCGGGCTCGATGAGAGGACGCTCAGTGATCGCGCGAACCCTGTTGACGGAGAAGGTCTTCGCGCAGCTCGACCGCGCAGACGAGACGACCGCCGCCCAGATGAGGCTGGGCCAACCCAACTTCTTCCTGCAGTTCGATCGACGCGGAATCGACCCGTTCACCCAGCGGTTCGAGGTCGATCTCCTCGCGGAGGGGACGGTGCGCGGCACTGGTGGGGTGAACGTGATCGACGACGACTGCTGGACAGGCGTCGAAGGCCTCTACGCCGCGGGAGACGCCGCAACGCGTGAGCGCATTTGCGGCGGCTTCACCGGGGGAGGCAGTCACAACGCCGCCTGGGCGATGTCGTCGGGCACCTTTGCGGGCGCGGGTGCAGCGCGAGATGCGTTGGCGCACGGGCGTCGAGCGGTCGCGTCACTGAGGGGTGCGGGACGAGTCGGACTCGGAGTCGGCGATACGACGCTGAACCCCGACGCCGTCGTCGTCTCAGCGCAGTCACAGCTCCTGCCGTTCGAGAAGAACTATCTACGTGACGGGATCCGGTTGACGCCCGCGCTGGGTGAATTGAACAGTATTTGGGAGGCACTGTCGCACAGTGACTTCGGTGCGTCGACGGCTCGTGGGCGAGTCCTCACCAGGCAGGCTGCAGCGATCACCGCTGTCGGACGGTGGATCTACACGTCGGCCCTCGCGCGAACGGAATCGCGTGGGATGAGCACGCGCGACGACTTTCCCGCTCTCGACCCGGCGCAACACGGTCACGTCCTCATCAAGGGACTCGACGACGTCGAGATCCGTCGCACGCCTGCGCTTCCGGGTTCGCTGCGGCCTCATCAGGTGAGAGTCGCATGATCGAACTGGTTCTCGCCGACGCATGTATCGCATGCGATAGGTGCGTAAGTGTCTGCCCGACAAACGTGTTCGACTCGACAGAGTCGGGTATCCCCGTCATCGCACGCCAGACGGACTGTCAGACGTGCTTCATGTGCGAGGCATACTGCCCGACCGATGCGCTCTATGTGAGCCCCGAGTCGACGCCGGTCGACGACGTGGATCTGCTGCGCACCGACCTCATCGGCACCTATCGCGAGCACATCGGCTGGGGTAAGGGACGCGAACCCGGCAGTCGAACCGCGGTAGGACCCGAGATCCCACACGGCGACCCACCACCGAGGAACGCGGCACGCGTAGCCGCAACCACGCCATCACACCAGAGATCATGAAACGGAACACCATGAACCGCCCATTGAGGATCCGCCCTGTCGCGGTCCGCCTTCTCGCGCTCATCAGCGCGTCACTTCTCGCAGGACTGGCGCTCACTGCCTGCGGCGGCCAACAGAACTCGGGTGCGCAGCGAGACGTCATTGACACATTGCGCGTAGGCGTGATCGGTTCGGCAAACATCCTGACCGGGCCTACTGGGTACGCACACAGTAGAGGCCAACTGCTGCCTGCGCTCTCCTCTCTCGGGGTGAAGAACATCGAGGTTGTCAGCTTTCCCAACGGCCCCGATCTGAACCAGGCGCTCGTCGGCGGGCGGCTCGACGTCGCACAGTACGGCGACACCCCCGCGCTGGTGGCGCGCGGCAGCGGCCTCGACACCCGACTCATCAACATCGAGCAGTTCAACCTCAACGCCGGAGTCGTCGCGAAAGACCCGACGATCAAGACCCTGAAAGATCTGCAGGGCAAGAAGATCGGTGTACCCAAGGGGTCATACATCGATCGCTACCTCCAGGGTGCTCTGCAGGAGGAGGGCGTCACCGCTGAACTAGTGCACCTGTACCCGGCGGATCAGGAGGCCCCACTGGGAGCGGGCGAGATCGACGGTGCCGCACTGCCGGGCGTCGTGCCATCGGTATCGCTGCAGATGTTTGAACTCAAGGGATTCCACCTCGTCGACTCCGTTTACCGGGACCACCCGCATCTCGCCGGAACATCGTCGACTGTCGCCGAGAGCGGCTTCCTCGACAAGCATCCGACGTTCGCCGCGACCTGGCAGCAGCTGCACGCGAGCGCCGTGACCTATGCCAAGGCGCACTGGAACGAGTACGTGGACTTCGAGGTCAAGAACTCCAAGGCGCCCGCCGAGGCGATCCGTCAAGCCGCGAACCCCGACGGGTACTCGACCGAGCCATTCCCCGACGCAGGCGTCACATTGCTGCGCGGCACAAAAGAATTCCTCGTCGCGAAGAAGAGCATCAAGAAGGACTTCTCGCTCGACGACTGGTTCTATCGCGCACCCGCGTCATCCAACTCCTGAGCAATGGAAGCGAAATACTATGACCGACAACGTGACCAACGATGATGCAGCACGACGGGCCGGACCCAGGTTCGGTGTGTGGGCCAATGTGTACGGCACATGGGCGTCGGCCCACCACCCCGATGACCCGGTCGACGCATCGTGGCGACGCAACCTGAACCTGATCCAGCAGGCCGAGAACCTCGGATACGAAAGCACATTGGTTGCTCAGCACCTGATCAATCCGTTCTCACACGACTGGGAACAGTTGGAGACCTGGACAGCGGTCGCGGCGCTCGCGGCGTCGACGACGAAGATCGAGTTGATCGCCGCAATCAAGCCATTGCTGTTTCATCCGGTCGTACTGGCTAAGCAGGCAGCGACGATCGAAGAGATCTCTCGCGGTCGGCTGTCGTTGAACGTGGTCAACGCCTGGTACAAACCCGAGATCGAGCGGGCGGGCATCGCCTTCCCCGAGCATGACGACCGATACGCCTATGGTGCCGAATGGCTCTTGGTCGTACGCAGGTTGCTGGCGGGCGAGGTCGTCGAACATCACGGAAAGTTCTTCGACATCGACGGCTATCAACTCAGTCCGACCGGGCTCTACCGCGAACGGCCGCAGATCTACGTCGGTGGCGAGAGCGATCGGGCGCGTGACCTGGTCGCCGACCAGGGCGACGTGTGGTTCATCAACGGGCAACCGATCGACAGCGTGCGCGAGCTCATCGGATCAGTCGCCGCACGACCACGCCACGGCGACCCGGTGCGGTACGGGCTCGCAGCGTTCGTCGTGGCGCGGCCGACTGCCGCCGAGGCGCAGGCCGAGCTCGACCGCCACTGGGAACTCAACCGACTCGACGAGGAGTACACGGCGTCGATAATCGCCGGCGCCGACGAGAAGGCTGTGATGTTCCAGACATTTGCGAAGTACCCGGCAATCGGGACGAATGGCGGAACCGCGGCGGGACTCGTCGGCAGCTACGACGAGGTGGCCGACCGGATCGTCGAGTTTCACAACGCCGGCATCGAGACCTTCATGCTGCAGTTCCAACCGTTCGAAGCGGAGATGGAGCGCTTTGCCGGCGAAGTCATTCCGCGGGTCAGGGAGCGTATCGGGAGCGCCGAACTCCAAGTCAGTGCGTCGTGATCCAGCGCTAGCAGGCGGCAGTCAGCGGGTGGCAAATCTAGTAATCAGTGCGAACGCAACCCTTGGAAAAACTCTCCACCTGCACTGAACTGGTGTAGTTGCGCCTACGGCGCGGCACCTGCTCGCGCTCGATGCCCGGATGTGTCGAGCGACGAGATGCGTCGATCGAGGAGAGAGGCTTTACGTGAGCTCCCTGAAGTTCCATTGGTTCCTGCCCACCAACGGTGGTGACAGCCGCAATGTCGTCGGAGGTGGTCACGGCGTCGCTGCCGAAGCCGCTGGTCGACCGGCGTCGGTGCAGTATCTGGGACAGATCGCGCGCAGCGCCGAGCAGCTCGGCTTCGAGGCCGCGCTCACTCCGACGGGTGCCTGGTGTGAGGACGCGTGGGTCAGCACGGCCATGATCAGCAGCGTCTCCGAGCGTCTGAAGTTCCTCGTGGCATTCCGCCCGGGGATGACCGCGCCGTTCCTGGCCGCGCAGATGGCCGGGACGTTTCAGAATCTCTCCGGTGGTCGACTCCTGCTCAACGTGGTCACCGGCGGTGAGGACGCCGAGCAGCGGATGTTCGGCGACTTCCTCGACAAGAAGCAGCGCTACGCCAGGGCCGACGAGTTCCTGGAGATCGTGCGACGGCTCTGGACCGGCGACACGGTGAACTTCGACGGTCAGTACCTCTCCGTCGAAAACGCGGTGTTGCACCAGATCCCGGATCCGTTGCCGCAGATCTACTTCGGCGGCTCGTCGCCCGAAGGAATCGCGGTGTCGGCGAAGCATGCCGACGTCTACCTCACCTGGGGCGAGCCGCCAGAGGCCGTGGCAGAGAAGATTTCTCGTGTCCGTGCCGCCGCGGAAGAGCAGGGTCGCGAACTGAAGTACGGAATCCGGTTGCACACCATTGCGCGGGACACCTCCGAAGCCGCGTGGGCCGAAGCGGATCGCCTGCTGGCCAACATCTCCGAAGACGACATCGCGCGCATCCAGGCGGGGCTGAAACGCTCGGCGTCGGAGGGGCAGCAGCGCATGCTCGCGCTGAACAAGGGGTCCAAGGACGGGCTGGAGATCTACCCGAACCTCTGGGCGGGCGTCGGCCTGGTGCGCGGCGGTGCGGGAACCGCAATGGTCGGCTCCTTCACCGAGATCGCCGACCTGATCGAGGCGTATCACGAGGTGGGGATCGACGAATTCGTGCTGTCGGGCTACCCGCATCTCGAGGAGTCGTATTGGTTCGGGGAGGGTGTGCTTCCCGAGCTCACCCGTCGCGGACTGTGGGAGCACCCCGCTCCTGTCGCGGTCAGCGCATCGGTTCCGTTCGGGTCGCCCGCACCGCTCAAGCGGGTGTCGGCGTCGTGACGACTGCGGTCGTCGTCGGCAACCCGAAACCAGGTAGCAGAACACTCGGCGCCGCAACATATCTGGCCGCGGAACTGTCGGGTTCTGAACCCGATCTGATCGTCGACCTGGCAACACTTGGTTCGACGATTCTCGACTGGGGCGACGAGTACGTCAACGATCTCGTGTCACAGGTCGGCCGGGCTGATCTCGTCGTATTCGCCAGTCCCACATACAAAGCCGCATACACCGGTCTGCTGAAACTGTTCCTCGACCGCTTCGCCGGCGGGACAGGACTCTCCGGCATCGCGATTCCGCTGATGCTCGGCGGTAGCCCCGCACATTCACTCGCGCCGGAGCTCACGTTGCGCCCCGTGCTCAACGAGATCGGTGGCACGGTGCCGGGACGTGGACTCTACGTCATCGATTCCGCATACGACGACCCTGCCGCATACGCCGAATGGCTCACTGCGACAAAGCCGATCGTCACCACATTGCTGAAGGCAGGCTCATGAGCGAACCGCGTCCGAACGAACTCCCGACCAATGAACTGCATACCAACCAGGATCTCGATCCCGCTCGTCTACGCAAGGCATTCGGCATTTTCCCGACCGGTGTCGTCGCGGTTGCCGCAGAGGTCGACGGCCAGTTGACCGGCCTCGCCGCAAGCTCGTTCACCAGCGTCAGTCTCGACCCGCCGCTGGTGTCGGTCTCGGTGGCGTCGGGGTCCAAGACGTGGCCGGATCTTCGACGCGCAGCACACCTCGGCGTCACGATTCTCGCCGACCACCAGGGTGCCGCCTGCCGGCAACTCGCCGGAGCGGTCGAGCACCGATTCGACGGCATCGCGGTGAAGGCATCCGACGAGGGCGCGGTCACCCTCGACGAGGGACTGGCTCATTTCGATTGCACCATCTACCGCGAGGTCGAGGCGGGCGATCACATCATCGTGCTGCTCGAGCTGCACGGCGTCGACCATCCGGAGACCGGAAATCCGCTGATCTTCCATCGCAGCGGGTTCGGCAAGCTGGCGCAGGTCATCTAGGAAGCTACCCGAGAGACGCGAGGAACGTCTCGGCGATCGATTCGAGACCCGCCTGATCGTCGGCTCCGAAGCGGTGGGTGACCGGACTGTCGAGGTCGAAGACCCCGATGAGTTCGCCGTGGTGCACCAGCGGCACAACGATTTCCGACCGACTGTCGGCGTCACAGGCGATGTGGTCGGGGACGGCGTGCACGTCGGCGACGCGTTGCGTGATGCGGGTCCGTGCGGCAGCCCCGCAGACGCCGCGATCCAACGGGATGCGTACGCAGGCAGGTTTTCCCTGGAACGGGCCGACCACCAGCTCGTGGCCGTCGAAGAAGTAGAAGCCAACCCAATTGACCTGTGGCAGAGCCTGATAGACGAGCGCCGACAGATTGGCAGCATTGGCGACGCGATCGGATTCGCCATCGATGAGTGCGCGTGCCGCGCCGGTGAGCTCGGCGTAGTCGATCGCGGGGTGGCCGGTAGGCGGAAGGTACTCGGCGCTCATCTCACCACTGTGCCCGCATCGGTGGCTGTTGCGCCAGCGCGGGTCGTCATGTGTTGACCTGTGCCTTGCGTGCGAAACGTTCTTGGAGAGGGCCGAATACGGATGGCTCCCCGAACCAGACGACGACGTCGTCGGCCCCGGCACGACGCCACGTGTCGAGTTCGTCGACCAACGCGTCGACCTGGTCGGCGGTGCGGACGAAGCGCTTGATCGCCGTCGTGACGCGACCTTCGGTACGACGTTTGAGGTCTGCTGCTATCGCGCGGAACGTCGCCGGGTCGGTCCCCGAGTTGTTGAAGTAAATCGACTGCCAACGATCACCAAGGCGTGCAGCACGATTCACCGCCGCGGGGGAGTGCCCGCCGATCGTGATCGGAATGCCCTGTGGGCGTACCGGGGTGGGATACCCGCCGCCGAAGCTGTAGTGCTCGCCCAGCAGGCCGTCGGTGTTGCCTGCCCACAGATGGCGCAGCACGCCGATCGCTTCGTCGGTGCGGCGCCCGCGGTCGTGGAACTCGGCTCCCACGGCGGTGAATTCGTCGGCGTTCCACCCGACACCGACCCCGAGTTCCAGCCGCCCGTCGCTCAGCGCGTCGACAGTCGCGGCCTGTTTGGCGACGACGAACGGATTCCGCAGGGGGAGAACGAGTATGGAGGTGCCTACCCGCACGGTGGTCGTGTGCGCGGCGATGAAACCGAGCAGCACCAGCGGGTCATACTCGGCGGCATAGGCCGAATCGGGATGCTTGATCGGTGGAAGGACGTGCTCGGCCAGCCACATCCCGTCGAAGCCGAGGTTCTCAGCCGCGGTCGCGAGTTCGGTGAGTTGCTCGATGCTGCCGTCGTTGGGCAGTGCGACGTGAAAACCCATGCACACCATAGTGTGACGTACGCGTCGCGCAGACGATCATTGTGCCCACGGCGATCACAAGTGAGTCGACTCGTGATCATCAGCCACAGAGGTGGATTCGAATGCTGTGAATACGACTACGGCCGGGAAGTCCCCGTGCTTCCCGGCCACGCGTCACCCCAGTGCTAGTGGCGGACGGCGGTACGTCCCCGGATCGCCAGGTATGCGGCGATCAACACGATCGCCACGACGATGCCGACGATGAACGGGATGACCTCCCAGCCGCCGTTCGCGTTGCTGTACCCGAACTGGTAGGTCAGCCAGGAACCGATGAGCGATCCCAGGATTCCGAGAACGATGGTCATGATGATGCCGATGTCCTGCTTGCCCGGCATGAAAAGCCGTGCGAGTGCGCCGATGATCAGGCCGACGATGATGGCGCTGATGATTGTTCCGATCACGTGAAACTCCTCCGATAGCGGGCCCTGATCCCCCTTTGGATGTTCCACGACTGCTTCATGGAAGGAAGGTCGATTCTTCGACGCATCCGCAAGGCCCCGAGTCAACGTACGACCGGGGACCAGCGGCAAAGCTCATCGCCGACCGCGTCGTGATCCAATCGCAATGTCGGACATATGACCCATCTCGGGTGGGCGCCGATTGGTGCGGAGCGTGCGGGGGCGTGACGGTTCAGTGCCGGTGCCGTCGGAGGTGCACGAGGTGGGTGTCGCGCTCGTCGTTGACCCACGCGTAGTAGAACCCGATGAGGATTCCGCCTCCGACGAAGTTGCCCAGCAGCACGGTCCCGAGATTGCCGAACACCAAACCGATCGGTATGTCGTGTTGGAATCCGACGATCATGAACAACACGGTGTTGGCCACGGAGTGCTCGAAATCGAGGAACGCGAAGACGAAGACGGCGGTGATCATCGCCATGCATTTCGCGATGTCTTCGGTCAGGTAGCCGTTGTAGACGAGCAACATCGCGAGGTTGATCATGAAGTTGCAGAGGACTGCGCGGATGAACAGGTCGAGCCAACCGCTGAATCCGTTGCTGAGGTAGCCCGTCTTGACGTCGACCGCGTGCACCATCGCGTTGAGTACCGGGCCGTCGAGAAGTGTTGTGCCACGCAGCATCACGGCGATCAGCAGGCCGCCGAGGATGTTGCCGAGGTAGCAGAACAGCAGGATGCGCATGATCAGGACGGGTGTCACGCGTCGGTAGTACGCGCCGACCGAGACGATCATCATGTTCGAGGTGAGCAGCTCGGACTTGGTGTAGTAGATGAACACCAGCGCCCAGCCGAAGGCGAGCGCACCGATGAGCTTGCCGACCGCGTGCAGTTGCCCTGGCGGATCGGTCATCGTGTCGAATGCGGCGACGATCGTGTAGTTGATGACGTAGAAGATCGCGATGATGATGCCTGCCATCGCGGCGCGCTGGATGAACCGGCGTCGCAGATGGCCGGTCATCTTCTTCTTGGACTCGAGCACGTCGAGCGTGGTGCTGATGAAGAACTTGCCCGGGAAGAGCTTGTTCACATCGAACTCGGGGTCGCTCATGTGTCAACGGTTCCACAGCGCATGGCCGGGCGCCCGTTATACGTACACAACTGCGACCTCAGCGCGAGGCCATCGAAATTATTGTCGTGGCCTCGCGCTGACGACCGAGTTGTGTACGTACCTCGTCGAGGGTTGGGGTCAGTCGGCGAGAGTCGCGGTGTCGATCACGAATCGGTACCGCACATCGCTGTCGACGACACGGTCGTAGGCGGCGTTGATCTCATCGGCGCTGATCTTCTCGATCTCGGCGCCGATGCCGTGTTCGGCGCAGAAGTCGAGCATCTCCTGGGTGGCAGGAATGCCCCCGACCATCGAACCGGCGATCGAGCGGCGGTTGGCCAGCAGCGAGAATGCCTTGATCTCCAGGGGATGCTCGGGCACCCCCAGTTCGACGAGGGTGCCGTCGATGGCCAGCAACCCGAGGTAATCGTCGAGGTCGAGATTCACCGACACGGTATTGATGATGAGGTCGAACTCTCCGCGCAGGGTGCGGAAGGTCTCGGGATCCTTGGTCGCGTAGTAGTGATCGGCGCCAAAGCGTTCGCCGTCATCCTTCTTCGACAGGGTCTGACTCAGGACGGTCACTTCGGCGCCCAGCGCATGGGCGATCTTGACTCCGATGTGTCCCAGGCCGCCGAGACCGATGATCGCGACCTTCTTGCCGGGGCCGGCTCCCCAGTGCTTCAACGGCGCATACAGCGTGATTCCCGCGCACAGCAGCGGTGCCGCGACGTCGAGGTCGACGCCCTCGGGGATCTTCAGCACGAAGTCCTCGGTCACCACGACCTGTTGCGAGTACCCACCGTGGGTGAACTCGCCCTCGTAGGTCTTCGAGTTGTAGGTCTGGACGACGCCCTTGGTGCAGTACTGCTCGTCGCCGTTCTTGCACGCGGCACACTCACCGCACGAGTCGACGAAGCATCCGACGCCGACGCGATCGCCGACCTTGTGCCTTGTCACCTCATCGCCGACGGCCGCGACCGTTCCGGCGATCTCGTGTCCGGGCACGACGGGGTAGGTGGTCCCGCCCCACTCGTTGCGGGCGGTGTGGATGTCGGAATGGCAGATCCCGGCGAAGGCGATGTCGATCAGGACGTCCTTCGGGCCGAGGTCCCTGCGCTCGATGGTTGTCTTCGATAGTGGCGCATCGGGAGCTGTTGCCCAGAAAGCATTGACGGTCGTCGTCACTGTGTTCCCTCTCCGGCGTCCGCGGAATCCACGACGATCTGCCGGTGCCGCGGGCACCTCACCACATCCAGCCTGCCGACGTATTGCCGGATGCGCATGCGACTGTGTCGCGTGACACGCCCTGCTGAAATGGGGCCGACTTGGTTTTGTCACAGGCAACCTGACTAGCATTCGCGTGTGACCGAATCGCCGGAGAAGACGACAGCTGCGCTGCCCAACCGTCGATCCGACGACCCGAATAGTCGCGCACGACGCCTCTCACCTGGGACGACGTCGATCATTGCTGTCGCAGCGGGTCTGATCGCGATTGTGGCTGCAGTACTCACGCCCTTCCTCCCGGTCACCACGACTACGGCAACCATCACCTGGCCTCAGGGCCAGAAGCTCGGTGCGACCAACGCCGACATCACGGCTCCGCTCGTCGCGCAGATGGCGCAGGATCTCGACGTCACCATTCCGTGTTCGCTCCTGCGGTCGCCGCCGACGGATGCGTCGTCGACGATCCTCACGACGATGCCGCCCGCGGCGAAGAACCAGCGATCCTCTGCGCTGAACGTGACGGCAGACGCGAACGCGGTGACGGTGACGATGCGTGGCGACACCGTCGCGTCCGCTCCGCGCGCCGACGTCGCGTCGGATCGGTGCACGCAGCTGCACATCTTCTCGTCGGCGGCGGGTTCGGGCGCACGCTTCGTGGGACTCGGACCTGCACAGACGGCGCCGGAGGCCGACCGGCCGCAGGTGGCGGGCCTGTTCACCGACATCCCGACGTCGACGATCACGTCGACGCCCGGCCTGTCGGCGCGCATCGTCGTCGACGATCGGTTCGATTCGAGTCCGTCGGTCATCAAGTGGCTCGTGATGATCGTCGGCGTGCTTGCGGCGATCGTCGCACTCGCGGCGCTCGCACAACTCGATCGCATCCACGGCTACCACCGACGGGTCGGTGGGGTGCGGTGGTTGGCGCTGCTGCGTCCGCGCGTCACCGACATCGCCGTGACCGCCATCCTGATTGTCTGGCACTTCCTCGGAGCAGGCTCGTCCGACGACGGCTACATCCTCAACATGGGTCGGAACGCGGAGCACGCGGGTTACCTGGCCAACTACTACCGCTTCTACGGCATCCCCGAGGCGCCGTTCGACTGGTATTACGACTTCCTCGCGCACTGGTCGTCGGTGTCGTCGACGGGTGTGTGGATGCGCATCCCGTCGTTGGTGATCGGATTGGTGAGCTGGTTCATCCTCAGTCGGGTGCTGCTCCCGCGGCTGGGGCGTGCCGTCCGCACGTCGCAGTGGGCGATGGTGACCGGCGCCGCGGTCTTTCTCGCGTTCTGGCTGCCGATGGCCTCGGGTCTGCGCAGCGAGGGCGTCGTGGTGCTCGGCAGTCTGCTGACCTGGTGGGGCGTCGAGCAGGCCATCGCGACCCGGCGCATGTTGCCTGCCGCGGGAGCGGCCTTCGCCGCCGCTCTGACCCTTGCCACCGCGCCGACGGGTGTCATCGCGGTCGCACTGCTGATCACCGGTGCGCGGCCGATGCTCAAGATCCTTGTTCGACGACGCCGCGAATCGGGCCTCGCCTCCCTTCTGCTTCCCCTGTTGGCGGCTCCGGCGATCGTGGTGATCATCGTGTTCCGCGACCAGACACTCGCGTCGGTGTTCGAGGCCATCCGGGTGCGCTATACCGTCGGGCCGACGCTGGCCTGGTACCAGGAACTCCTGCGGTACTACTTCCTGGCGGTCAACACGCGCGACGGCTCGCTGGTACGCCGGGTGCCGGTGCTGTTGCTGCTGGTCTCGCTGTTCGTGGTTCTCGCGATCATGCTGCGGCGCAAAAAGATCCGTGGAGTCGACAGCGGACCGGTCTGGCGCGTCACCGGGGCGGTACTGATCACGATCGGGCTGCTCTCGCTCACCCCGACCAAGTGGACCATTCAGTTCGGCATCTTCGCGGGCCTCGCCGCGGCGCTCTCTGCGGTCGCCTGTGTTGCGATCGGCCAGGTGGCGCAACGTAATACGCGCAACCTGTCGATCCTGATCGCAGGTCTGCTCGTCGCCTGCGCGGCCGCGGCGGCCGGATACAACGCGTGGCCGTGGTCGTACGACTTCGGGATCTCGTGGTTCGACAAGGCACCAGTGGTTGCGGGACTGCAGGTCTCGTCGATGTTCCTGGTGCTGGCGGTGATCGCACTCGTCATCGCGGTATGGCAGCACCTGCGCCTCGACTACGTCGCCGACACCGGACTGCACCACGACGCGGGCAAGCCGCCCAAGCGGTGGCGAACCGGCATCGCGTCGTCGCCCATCGCCGTCATCGCGGTGATCATCCTGCTCGCGGAACTCGCGGTGTTCGCCAAGGCCGCAGCGGCTCGCGCCGACACCTACTCCGTGTTGAAGGGCAACGTGCACGCGGTCACCGGGGGTTGCGGGATGGCCGATTACGTTCTCGTCGAACCCGATTCGAACAAGGGCAGTCTCGCTCCGGTCGACAACGCCTCGGCGTCGAAGGCACTGGAGGGCACCTCGCGGGGCTTCTCGCCCCAGGGGGTCGCCGACGACCTCACCCCGGAGGCGGATTCGATCAAGCCGGGTACCCAGAACACCTCGGCCGATCTCTCGAAGACCTTCGTCGTCGCCGGTGGTGCGCCGGGCACGACGGGCGGGCGCGGACCAGAAGGGGTCAACGGCAGCACCGCGGCACTGCCGTTCGGACTCGACCCCGCGACGACCCCGGTGATGGGTAGTTACGCAGCCGATGGCCAGGCATCGCTGACGACCGACTGGTATCGACTGCCCGCGCGCGACTCGTCGCCGCTGATCGTCATCACGGCGGCAGGCGCGCTGGCCTCGACCGATCCCGACGGGGTCACGACGTACGGGCAGTCGCTGCAGGTGGAGTTCGGCGTCGAGCAGGACGGAAAGTTCCAGCAGGTCGGTGCGGCCGTGCAACCGATCGACGCCGACCGCAAGGCGAATCGGCCGTGGCGCAACCTGCGTATCCCGATGTCGTCGGTGCCCGCTGGTGCGACCGCGATGCGGATCGTCGCCACCGACAACAACCTCGACCCCGACCAGTGGCTCGCGGTGACACCGCCGCGCGCTCCCGAGTTGAAGACGTTGCAAAACGTCGTCGGGTCGTCGGACCCGGTGCTCGTCGACTTCGCGGTTGGCGCGGCATTCCCGTGCCAGCACCCGATGGATGCGTCCAACGGCGTCAACCAGATTCCGCAGTGGCGAATCCTGCCGGAGCTGGCGGTGGCGAACTCGCAGTCGAAGACGTGGATGGCCACCGTCAACGGTGGACTGCTCACCACGGCGGAAGCGCTGACGACGCCGTCGACGATGGCGACGTATCTGAAGAACGACTGGTATCGCGATTGGGGCAGCCTGCAACGGTTGTCGCCGTTGGTGCCAGAGGCGGTGCCCGCAGCGGTGAGTACCGGAACGTCGACCAGGTGGGGCTGGAGCCGTCCCGGAGCAATGCAGGTGGTGCCAGAAGATGATGAGTGAGACGCCGGTGAACGCAGCGGGGAAAGACGACGACAAGCCTGACGCCAAGAGCACGGGCGGATCGGTGTCGTCAACGTCGGCCGATCGGATCAGGATCGCCAAGATCGTCGCGGTGGTCGCGGGGCTCATCGGCATCGTGATCGCGTTGCTGACCCCGTTCCTGCCGGTCAACTACACCAAGACGGAACTGACCTGGCCGCAACAGAATTCGGTCGGCAGCGTGGCGGCGCCGAGCGTCTCGTTCTCGCCGGTGTCGATGGACGTGTCCGTCCCATGCTCACTCGCCAAGAGTCTGCCGGCGTCGGGCGGCGTGATCGTCTCGACGGTGCCGTGGAACGGAACCGACGCCAACAAGGTCGGCTTCTTCATCCGCGCCACCCGCGACTCACTGCAGTTGACACAGCGAAACATCGTGTTGCTCAGTGCCCCTCGAAGCGCGGCGGAGAATTCACCCGGATGCCGCGTCGTCTTCCACGCCGACACCGACGGTGCCGCAGGCAAATTCGAGAATCTCTCGACAACCGACACCGGTCTGGGCTCATTCGACCTGCGCGACGCGACAGCACGACCGCAGATCATCGGTGTGTATTCGCAGTTGCCGCAAGATGCGCCGACGGAAGGCTTGTCGTTCCGCGCCACGCTGGACACCCGGTTCGCGTCGACCCCGACGACGCTGAAGTTCTGGCTGCTGGTGATCGGCGTCGTCATGACGATTGCCTCGATGCTCGCGCTGGCCGTGCTCGACGCCCATGACGGACGCGGCGTCCACAAGCTCTTCCCGCAGGGGTGGTGGAGACCGCGCTGGGTCGACGCCTTCGTCACGCTCGTCCTGCTGATCTGGTTGTTCGTCGGTGGCAACACGGCGGACGACGGCTATCAGGTCACCGTCGCCCGAGTCGCCCGCAATGCCGGCTACCTCGACAACTACTACCGATACTTCGGTGTGCCGCAGGACCCGTTCGGCTGGCACTACCAGTACCTCTCGCTGTGGATGGAGGTGAGCACGGCGACTCCGTGGCTGCGCTTGCTGCCCTTCCTCTACGCGGTGGTCGGCTGGTGGCTGATCAGCCGCGCCGCCATCCCGCGGCTGGGCTACGCGGTTCGGACGTCGCAGTCGGCGATCTGGGCTGCCGCGCTGGTGTTCCTCGCGGTGTGGATGCCGTTCAACAACGGTCTTCGTGTGGAACCGATCATCGCCGTCGGCACGCTGCTTGCGTGGGTGCTGGTGGAGCGGGCGATAGCCACCGGACGGTTCTTCCCGTTGACGCTCGCGATCGTGGTCGCGGCGTTCACGCTCACGATCCACCCGACCGGCGTGATCGCTGCCATCCCGCTCATCGCGGGAATCCGACCGCTGTTGAAGCGTCTGATGATCAGACGTCGACGAGACGGCTTGTGGCCCATCCTCGTACCGATTCTGGCGTCGGGACTCGTGGTGCTCTACGAGATCTTCGCCGACCAGACGCTCGCCACGATTCGCGAAGCGATCAGGGTCAACTCCGCTGTCGGTCCGACCAACAAGTGGTGGGAAGAGGGCATGCGCTACTACATGCTCATGAATCCCACCGCCGACGGTGGCATCGCGCGCCGCTTCGGTGTGCTCATCACCTTCGTGTGCCTGATCGTCGTGGTGGTCATGCTGCTCAACCGTCGACGGTTGGCGGGCATTGCGTCGGCTCCCACCTGGCGGTTGGTTGCCACGGTCGCGGGCACCGCTCTGATGATGGCGTTCCTGCCGACCAAGTGGACTCACCAGATGGGTGTGTATGCCTGCATCGCAGGCGCTTTGGCCGCTGTCGCAACCGTGTGCGTCGACCGCGCCGTGATGCGTCGTCGACGCAACCGCACGCTCTTCGCCGCAGCGTGTGCCTACGTTCTCGCGCTGGCATTCTCCGGACGTAACCAGTGGTGGTACGTCGGCAGCTACGGAATCCCTTGGCGCGACGCCGTTCCCGACGTGAAGGGGATTCCGGTCTGGGCGGTCATCCTCACGGTCGCGGTGTTGTTGACCATTCTCGGTCTCTGGCAACACTTCCGCGACGACTACGTCTCCGACGACGTTCGACGCGGTGAGGAGCGGGTATCGAAGAAGCGGTGGACGGCCTGGCTGCGTTCGCCGTCGATCATCGTCGTATCGGTGATCATGCTGCTGTTCACCCTCGTCTCGTTCGCGAAGGCGGATTGGACACAACGGAATTCGTGGTCGTGGCTGAGTTCGAACGTCGCGGCGGTGCGCGGTCAGCCGTGCGCGCTCGCCGACTCGGTGCTCGTCGAGAAGGACGTCAACTCGGCCTTGCTCGCACCTGCACGTGTTGCGGGACAGAACAACCCGTCACCAGGAGCGGCGCTCGCGGGTGCCGAGGCGACCGGTTTCGACCCGAACGGCGTCGGATCCGATCTCTCCGACGACGGCACCGAATCGGACTCGTCAACGGGGACATCGTCGGCCGAGGTCGACCGGACGCAATCGGACGCGACCGATCAGACCGGAACGGACAGCAGTAGTCCGTCGAGCGACACCGCGGGCGGCACGACGTCGACCACGGGCGTCAACGGCTCGAAGGTGAAGCTGCCGTTCGGGCTGTCGCCGCAGCGCACGCCGGTGCTCGGTACCTACGGATCGCCGTCGGGCACAGGCAGTCTGACGTCCGATTGGTATCAGCTACCCGCGCGCAGCTCCGACGCTCCGCTCATCACCATGTCGGTTGCCGGACAGATCGAATACGTCGACGACCTCGCCGTGACACGTTCGGGACAGCAGGTCCGCCTCCAATTCGGCCGCGTGGGTCCGGACGGATCGGTGACGCCCGCGGGGATCATGATCCCGATGGACATCGGCGGTGCACCCGCGTGGCGCAACCTGCGGTTCCCGCTCGACGGTGCCCCGCAGCGCGCGACGGTCGTGCGTGTGCTGGCGCAAGACACGTCAACCAACTCCGATCAGTGGCTCGCCGTCACGCCACCTCGTGTCTCGAAGATGGTGACGCTCAACGACCTCGTGGGTAGCGAGGCGCCCGTGATGATCGACTGGGAGGCCGCGCTGGCGTTCCCGTGTCAGCGTCCCGCACAGGTGTACAACGGCGTGCTGGAGACACCGGAGTGGCGGATCTCGCCCGACCGCGAGGGCGAGCGGGTCAACTCGCAGCGCTGGATGGCGGGGACCGCGGGTGGTCCGCTCGGCATCGTCGAAAACGAGATGCGCCCAACGGTGTTGCCGTCGTATCTACGCAACGACTGGGCCAAGGACTGGGGCATGTTGCAGCGTCTCACTCCGCTTGTGCCGCAGAAGCCCGCAGAACTGACGGTGACGACCGACGTCCACAACGGACTGTGGTCGCCCGGACAGATCCGCGCCGTGGGCTTCTGAGGTCTATCGGTTTCTGGGGCCTATCGGTTTCTGGGGCCTGGCGCGAGATCAGGTGGCGCCGATGTCGGCGGCCGGTGCGTTTGGGGTCTTGCGGCCCCGAACGCGTCGCTCGAAGAGGTAGACGGCGATACTCACCGCGGACCACATGGTGAGCACCAGGAACGGCCAGGTATGTTGATGCCCACGGAAATACACTGCAGTGTGCAGTGCGTTGACCGACGCGCCGGGCGGCAGCCAGCCGCCGATGGTCGCGATCACCCTGGGTAGCAGCGGCCACGCGACGGAGCCTCCCGATGAGGGATTGCCCAGTAGCACCATGACCGCCCACGTCGGCAGGATCGCCCAGCGTCCGAACATCGCGCTGAACATCGTGAAGATCATGCCGCAGGTGAACATGGTCAGGGCAAGAATGAGCCACACCTCGAGCACCGGCAGAGTCAGCGCACCGATGATCCAGTCGATCATGGCGCAGATCGTGAAGCCACCCAGTAGCGAGTACAACGCGGTGAATCCGATTCTCTCCCAAGGCCGCAACTTGTTGGCATGCACACCGAGTTGGATCGCGCCGACGAATCCGATGATGACCGCGGCGAGCATCATGTAAAAGATGGTGAGCCCGTGCGGATCTCGCGGTTGTAGCGGGTTGGCGTCGCGGATGCTCACGCGGTATCCGGTCCCGGCGGCCGCGCGCGGCATGCTCTGTTCGAGTAGTTGGGCGACCGTCGCGCCGGATGCACTCGACAGGTCGACGTCGATGGTGCGTGCCGTGGTGTCGATGTCGACGACCGCGAAGACCTGTTGGTTCTGCAGCTGTTCGGCGGCCTCGGCGTGAGTCGACAGATGCCGTACGTCGACGGAGCTTCCGAGTTCATGTGCGAGCCGTGCCTCGACGTCGGCTGACTGTGGTGGCGGCAGGGTGCCGACGACCGCGATCGGCACGCGTTCGGGTTTCGGGTTGGCCGTCGAGTAGGTGTAGGAGCCGACGAACAACGCCGCGGCGATACCCAAGATCACCACGATCACCAGCGCGGGCGCGAACCGAGAGGTGCGGACGGCGTGCCAAGCCCTGCGGAAGTCATCTGAGGTGCGCACGCTTCGAGGCTATTCGTTCGTCGGATAGGCTGCGGAGAAGCTGATCGGATCGACGCGGAGGTAAGCCCATGACCAGTGCCTACGATTTCACGGCAACGGACATCGACGGCAACACCGTCGACCTCGACGACTATCGGGGGCAGCCTCTGCTGATCGTCAACACGGCGTCGAAGTGTGGTTTCACCCCGCAGTACAAGGGACTCGAAGAGCTCAGCAAAACCTACGCCGAGAGCGGACTCGTCGTACTCGGGTTCCCATGTGATCAATTCGCTCACCAGGAGCCGGGCGACGAGGCGGAGATCAAGAACTTCTGCTCGCTCACCTACGACGTCAGCTTCCCGATGTTCGCGAAGGTCGACGTCAACGGCTCCGACGCGCATCCGCTCTTCGCGTGGCTACGCGAGCAGAAGTCGGGCGTGCTCGGCAATCGCATCAAGTGGAACTTCACCAAGTTCCTCGTGAACCGCGACGGCCAGGTCGTCGACCGCTTCGCACCGACCGTGAAGCCCGAGAAGCTGACCGGAGACATCGACAAGGTGATCTGAGAACGGGAATCGCCGTGTGGCCGTTGTCTGCCGTGTGACCGTTGTGTGCCGTGTGACCGTCGTCAGCCCAGCCACACAGACCGCGCCCCGGAATCGCCGACGCGGACGACCATCACCAGAGCGCCAAGCGCCACAACGATAGTCGCCACCGCAAGCCCGACTCGCAGCCAACGATGCGCGCGTACCGAGGCCGCAGCCGGTACCCGTCGTGCGATGGTGTCGTCGTACATCGCCCAGGAGAGCACGACCAGTACGAAAAGCGCTGCGACCCAATAGAGCATCTGGCCGCCGAGCTCGGTATGGCGGTGCAATGTTTCTGAACGCGGTACCTGCTTCTCCAATGCCTCACCCGCGGAAGTGGTGAGCGGAGTGATGGCCATCGCGACAACCGCGACCGCCGGCGTGAACCAGCCGAGCCGTCGGCGCGCTGCCGGCCAGAGGCTTGCCAGGATCGCCAGCACGGCCGTCAGGGGAATCGCCACCACGGCAAGGTGAACAAAGAGGGGGTGCGCGGGCAGTCCTGCGATCGTGTCCATCGCACGAGTGTGACCGTCGGTCGCTGAAGGAGCGCTGAGAATGCGTCGGCAATCCCATCGCGTGGAGCGACTCAGTCCGAGAAGCGATGATCTCCGACGCCGAACCAGGCCTGCGCGGCCGATCGCATCCGCTCGGGAAGGTAGGTGTACTCGTGTGGCTCGGCGCCCGCCGCACGGGCCGCGGATTCGAGGTGATCGCGCAGGCGCCACACCCAGTGCCGGATCGGTCGCCGGTCCGATGTCGAGCGCGTCCTCGACTGCAGCCGTCGACAAGCCGAGTTCTGCTGCGAGCGTTGCGGTATCGAGGTCGGCGAGGTCGAGATTAGCGCGCAGTTCCGCGCTGGTGACGCGGCGTTGGTGTTCGTTCAGAGACATGGTTCGCCAACCCTCCTGGGCGCGGTTGCGCGTCTTGTGACCGACATGTTATCCCCTGTGTCGGCGGTCCGGGCGGCACATAGATAATGTGCGAATGACTAACGGAACTATAGTCCCTGAGCCCTGGTATTCAGCGTTGCTCAATGCTGGATTCACTGGTCCTTACGGCGACCCGTCGTTGCGCCAGCTGGCGTTGGCGGTCGACATCCATCCATCGACTGTTTCTCGCATCATGCACGGGACTAACGCGCGTGGCGCGCGAGCCGAGCACATAGAGGGGATTGCGAAGGCGCTCAGAATGGACCCGGTAAAAGTCGCGGAGTGGGCGAAGTCGGAGTGGCGCGAAGGTCCAGGACCCTATACGCCGCCGGCCGGGACCGAGATACTCACCCTTCGCCAGCGCGAAACCGTCGATCGAGTGATACGTGCGTTTATCGAGGTGAACCAGCGTGCGCGGACCCGTCGAGCTTTGGACTCGAAGATGGTCATAGAGCTTGCTGAAGCCACACGGATGACTCGTCGTGAGATCGCCGACATCCTGGAAGAGATAGAGGGCGCAGAAATACATGAGATGCAGTAACACCAAGAGACAGAACAGAATACGGCGATAACCGATCCTCGGAACTAGTCGATCCAAAGAGTTCGATTTGTGTGCATGCGTGTCCGCAACTGGTCTCATGAGGTATGCACGACACACTCAACAAACGGGCGGAAACCGCAAGCAGTGGCACTCAAGGCGCGGTGCCAACCTTCGTTGTGAGTCGGTCTGCTGGCCGTTCTGTGGACATCTCGACCCCGCGGGCCGAATCTGCGCGATCGGAGAAATTCACGCCATACAACGAAGCGACGGGCGTATGGTCTGCCGAGACGGAGTCTGGAAGGGGAGACGATGAGCGAGCGGCTGGCGGGCAAGGTTGCATTGGTGAGTGGCGGCGCGCGGGGCATGGGTGCCGCGCATGTGCGCGAGATGATCGCGGAGGGCGCGCGCGTGGTCGCCGGTGACATCCTCGACGACGAGGGCAAGGCGCTGGCGGATGAACTGGGCGACGCGGTGCGCTACGTCCATCTCGACGTCACAGAGCCCCATGACTGGGACGCCGCTGTCGCGCTGACGGTCGAGACCTTCGGGCACCTGGATGTCTTGGTGAACAACGCCGGGATCGTGAACTTCGGCCTGTTCGAGGACTATTCGCTCGACGACTGGCGCACGATTCTCGACGTGAACCTGACCGGGGTGTTTCTCGGCATCAAAGCTGTTGTGCCGCAGATGAAGGAGGCCGGTCGCGGTTCGATCGTCAACATCTCGTCGATCGAGGGGTTGGCGGGGACGATTGCCACTCACGGCTACACGGCGTCGAAGTTCGGTGTGCGTGGACTCACCAAGTCGGCTGCGCTGGAGTTGGGGTCAAGCGGCATTCGGGTCAACTCGGTGCACCCGGGCTTGATCAAGACACCGATGACCGAGTGGGTGCCCGAGGACATCTTCCAGACCGCACTCGGCAGGGCAGCCGAGCCGTCCGAGGTGTCGAAACTTGTTGTCTACCTTGCCTCCGACGAGTCGAGCTACTCCACGGGGGCGGAGTTCGTCGTCGACGGTGGTGTGGTTGCGGGATTGGCGCACAAGGACTTCGGGGTCGTCGACGCGTCGGAGGGTGACGGCTGACCTCACACGGAGGCGAGCTCTCTACGCAGGAACGACCGCAGTGACTCGTTGAATCGTTGCGTCGTGGGTGCTTTCGGCACAAGCTGATCGAATGCGTGGAAGGCGCCGTCGGCGACCTCGACCTCGCAGTCGACGCCTGCCTCACGGAGTCGTCGCGCGTAGTCGAGTGTCTCGTCGTGGAACAGGTCGCAGGTTCCGACACCGAGCCAGGTGGGCGGGAGACCGTCGAGGTCAGCGCGGCGTGCGGGTACGGCCCGCCCTCTGTCTGCGTCTCCGAGGTACAGATCCCACCCCCGCTTATTGTCACTCTCGGACCAGAGCACGTATCGACGTCCCGTTGGCGTCGCGGCGGTCCGGTCGTCGAGCATCGGGTACACGAGAGCCTGTGCGGCAAGCGGGATGTCGCCACGGTCGCGCGCCAGTAGTGCGAGCGCCGCGGTGAGGCCGCCGCCCGCGCTGGCGCCGCCGATCGCGATGCGATTGCTGTCGACCCACGGCTGCTCGGCCAGCCAGGCGAGCGCGGTATAGCAGTCCTCGAGCGGTGTGGGATAGGGGAATTGCGGTGCGAGCCTGTAGTTCACGGCAGCCACCGTGATGCCGGTGGCGTCGGCGAGGTCGCGGCAGTAGATGTCATCTTGTCCGGCGGAACCGAGCACGTACCCACCGCCGTGGATCCACAGCATTGCGGTGCCGGTGTTCTGTGCTCCGGTCGGACGGTGCAGGCGAATCGATACCCCCGGCGCGATACTGACCGTCGGGACGCCGCGCAGGCGTGCCAGCGGCACACCGCCGAGTCGTAGGACGGCTTGCGGCATGTGTCGCAATCCGATTCCGCGAGGAATCCAGCGCGCGGTGCGTCGAAGGTCGGGAGCGATGTCATCGATCGTCATCGACTGGACTATACATTTTCGGAAAAGTGTCTACACAGACTGTGATCTGTGCCACGATGAGCCCGGCGAAGGGAGTGGTCATGTCCACATTTGACACAGTCGTTCGAGGTGGCCGGTGGTTCGACGGCACGGGGGCGCCCTCGGCGATCCGCGACATAGGTATTCGCGACGGTCGTGTGGCCGCGATCAGTACCGAGCCGCTCGACACCGACGGCGCGCAGGTCATCGACGCCGAGGGTGCGTGGGTGACGCCGGGACTGATCGACATCCACACGCACTACGACGTCGAGGTTCTCGACACCCCGGAACTGACCGAGTCGCTTCGCCACGGAGTGACAACGGTATTCATCGGATCGTGCTCGCTGTCGACGGTCTACGTCAACGGCGAGGAGGCGGGCGACCTCTTCGGGCGCGTAGAAGCGATTCCGCGCGACCACGTCATCGCCGCGGTGGACGAGCACAAGGACTGGTCGTCGCCGAAGGAGTACGTCGAGCGATTGGAGAGTCTGCCGCTCGGGGCGAACCTGGCTGCGTTCATTGGACATTCGGACATGCGGACATCGGTGATGGGTCTCGATCGTGCGACACGATCGGACGTACGACCCACACACGCAGAGCAGGCGCGGATGGAGGAGATGCTCGGCGACGCACTCGTCGAGGGATTCGTCGGACTCTCGTCGCAGCAGCTCAAGTTCGACAAGCTCGACGGCGTGACGTGTCGCTCACGAACGTTGCCGTCGACGTACGCCAAACCCAAAGAACTGCGCCGACTCAAGAGCATGCTGCGACACAGTGGCCGCGTGCTGCAGTCGGGACCCGACATTCAGAACCCGCTGAATCTGGTGTCGCAGATGGTGCAGTCGATCGGCTTCGGGCGCCCTGTGCTCAAGACGTCACTGCTATCCGCGGCCGACGTGAAGTCGAACGAGAAAGCGCTGATCCTGATGGACCGGCCCACCGCGCTCATCAACCGGCTGGGCGGCGACTTCCGCTGGCAGCATCTGCCGGTGCCGTTCGAGGTCTACGCGGACGGTATCGATCTGGTGATCTTCGAGGAATTCGGTTCCGGCGCAGCAGCATTGCATCTCCGTGACGACATCGAACGAGATGCGCTGATCCAAGATGAGGAGTACCGGCGCCGGTTCCGCAAGGATTACGAGCAGAAGTTCGGCATCAGGGTGTGGCACCGCGACTTCTTCGACGCCGACATCGTCGCGTGTCCCGACGAGTCGGTGATCGGAAAGTCGTTCGGCCAGGTCGGACTTGATCGCGGCGGACTCCATCCGGTCGACGCCTTCCTCGACCTCGTCGTCGAGCACGGACGTGAGATTCGTTGGCGCACAACCATCTCGAATCACCGTCCGGAGATGCTCAAGAAGATCGCCACCTGGCCAACAGTCCAGATGGGCTTCTCCGACGCGGGCGCGCACCTGCGCAACATGGCCTTCTACAACAGCGGACTGCGACTGCTGCGCCATGTTCGCGACGCCGAGCAGGCCGGAAAGCCTTTCATGAGTACCGAATACGCGATCCATCGACTGACCGGTGAGGTCGCCGACTTCTACGACATCGACGCGGGACACCTACGTGTCGGAGACCGCGCCGACCTCGTCGTGATCGATCCCGTACACCTCGACGAGCAGCTCGAGGCGTACGGCGAGGCGCCGATCGAACAGTTCGGCCAGATGTCGCGCATGGTGAATCGAAACGACGACGCGATCAGAGCCGTCATGGTGAGTGGGCAGACAGTGTTCGCCGACGGCGAGTTCGCGTCGTCGGTGGGCACGACGCGCACGGGAAGCTTCCTGCGGGCCGGGCACACCACGCCGCCGACAATCGCGCCGCCGACGACAGCTGAGCGTGAACTGATCCGGTCGAACTGAGTGCTGTCGAACTGAGTGCGGTCGGGGAGTCGTTGAGGACTCCCCGATCGGCGCTCTACGCCTCGAAAGTCACTGTTACGTATAGGTGCGACAGCGGTTTGCGTCGCATCTCCACCGGCAGACGTCGGTACGCAGAAGTCGCCAGGCTTTCAGTGCGGTGACCCCCTCCCGCGTGCAACGATCGGAGTATGGCCGATACAAGCACCGCACCCGACAGCATCCTTGAGGCCGGTACCACCGCGCCCGATTTCACCCTCAAGGCGACGCCCGATCAGTCGCTGAGCCTCTCAGAACTCAAGGGCAATCCTGTTGTCCTCGTCTTCTATCCCGCCGACTGGAGTCAGGTGTGCGGTGACGAACTCGCCGTGTTCAACCAGTCGCTGCCGCTGCTGCAGGAGTACCGCGCCGTACTCCTCGGCATCTCGGTCGACAGCGCGTGGAGCCATCAGGCGTTCAAGGAGTCGCGCAAGCTCGGCTACGACCTGCTTGCCGACTACAACCCCAAGGGTGCGGTCTCGAAGGAGTACGGCGCGTACGACGAACAGGCCGGATGCTCCAAGCGCGCGCTGTTCGTCGTCGACGCAGACGGTGTCATCTCGTGGAGCTACCTGTCGCCGATGGCCATCAACCCGGGTGTGAACGGGGTTCTCGACGCCCTCGAAGCCCTCAAGAACAAGAACGCGTGAGGAGCCGACCATGCCGCTGACCCAACCCGTGGGATCCGACGACTACATTCAGGGACCGTCCGACGCCGCTCTCACACTCGTCGAGTACGGCGACTATCAGTGTTCCTACTGCGGGCAGGCCTATCCGATCGTCAAGCAGATCCAGCGCACCTACCCCGACTCGCTGCGATTCGTCTTTCGCAACTTCCCGATTCCCGAGATCCACCCGGAGGCACTTGCAGCCGCGGAGGTCGCCGAATACGCCGGTAGCCAAGGCAAGTTCTGGGAGGCGCACGACGCGCTGTATGAGAACCAGGATCAGCTCGGCGACGGCTTCTCCCGCGAGTTGGTGTCGAGTCTCGGACTGAACGCCGCCGCAGCGGAGGCTGCGGTGAGTGCGCAGCAGTTCGGTGATCGTATCCAGGGGCAGATCAACAGTGGACTCCGCAGCGGCGTCAACGGCACACCCGCCTTCTTCATCAACGAGCAGTTCTTTCCCGGACCCTTCACCGAACTCCCCGACGTGCTCGAGCAGATCTTCGCGTCGGGACGCTGACACGCCCAGGCAGTTGCTCGCCCAGGTAGTAGTTCGAGGTAGTAGTTCGCTCAGGCAGTAGCTGCCGTCGCGCGCAACGCGGCCAGTACCCGCGAGTTGCTGAAGGCGTCACCGACGGTTATCCGGACGCCGTGACCGGGAACGGTTTTCACCGCAACGCCACAGGTGCCGAGCAGCGAGCCGAGTGCCAGTCCGTCCGCGCCGGGTAGATAAACGAAGTTGCCCTCACCCGCAATGGTCGACGCACCTATCGCGTGCAGTTGTACCGAGAGCAGATCACGCGCGGCGCGCATCGCCTCGACCCGGTGCGCGAGCGCGGTCGTCGCGGCCAGTGCCACCGGCACCGCGGCTTGGGCCGGCGCACTCACCGCGAAGGGAATCTCGAAGCGGCGGATCCCCGACATCAGCCGCTCATCACCGACGCCATATCCCACCCGCAGAGCCGCGAGACCGTGTGCCTTACTGAAGGTTCGGACGACCACGAGGCGGGGATGCAGTGCGATCAGCCGGTGCAGATCTGGTGCGGCAGTGCTGAACTCGATGTAGGCCTGATCGAGGATGACTGCCACGTGGTCGGGTAATGAAGTCAGGAACGCGTGTAGTTCGCGTTCGTCGACGACCGTACCCGTCGGGTTGTGTGGTGAGCAGACGATCACTGCGACGGTGGCCGCGGTGACGGAGGTGCGCAGCGCGTCGAGGTCGACGCCGCCGAAGCGATCGAGCGGCACGCCGCGAAAGTCCATGCGCAGCAACTGCGCGAGGATGGGGAATCCGTCGAATGTCGGGGTCGCGGTCACCAACTCGGGCACGACGCCCCTGTGTTGGTCGAGAGCTGCCTGCAGTGCTTGGAAGATCACTCCTGTTGCTCCAGCGCCGACGGTGACCATGTCGTCGGACACGCCCAGATGGTGTGCGATGACACGACGGGAACCGTGCGGTGTGAACTCCGGGTAGCGGTGCGCCGACAGCACCTGTTCATGGAGCACCTCGGCGACCGCAGGCAATGGCGGATACGCGGATTCGTTGAGATCGAGTCGAATCATGTTGTCGGCGAGCACTAGTGACGATCCGACCAACGAATCGCTGCCGCTCCGGCGAAATCTCCCGCGTGGGCGAACGCCGACATCATGACGACGTCACCGGGCCGGATGCGCCCGTCGGACACCGCGGTGTCGAGGGTGATCGGGAGTCCGACGCCGAACAGGTTTCCGCACTCGTCGAAGGTGTCCGGGTGTCGCTCGGCGGGGAGTTCGAGCGCCTCGCGCCAGTTGCGTAGAAAGATGCGGTTCGGCTGGTTGGTGATGAACCAGTCGAGGTCGGACGGCCGGATGTCGATGGAGTCTGCCACTTCGATGGCGGCGGCGGGGACCATGCGATTGCCGCGCGCGAGAACCTTGGTGATCTTCGCTTCGGTGAAGCCGATGTGGATCTCTCCGGTGCCTGCTTCCCAGTATCGACGGTCGGGTTCTGCGACCGATGTCATGTCGGCCGAGTACTCGCCGTACGAGTGGGTGACAAGTCCGAGGACGGGGGAGCCTGCCGGATCGTCGAGGCTCACCACGGCGGCTGCCGCGCCGTCACCGGGGATCGCGGCCTGTGCCTTGCCGCGAACCTGCTCCTGGGTGAAGATCTGGGATGCGCTGTTCTGCGCCAATCCCAATAACGCCTTGCCACCGCCCGCCGCTGCGAGAAGCGCAGCAGCGATATCGATCATGTGGATGAACGCGGCGCAGCCGCCGTTGTGGACGTCGAGGACCGTGGTGGGTCGTAGACCGAGACGGTCGGCGAGTTCGCCACCGCATCCGCGGACCGGTACCTCGGGAAGTTGGCTGTGCGTCAGGACCACAGTGACGTCGTCGAGGTAGGCGTCGCCATGCCTCTCCGTGAGAGTTCTTGCGGCAGAGACCATCATGTCGGCCGACGTCTCGCCTTCGGCCGCGTGATGTCGGAATGCGGGCGCCGAGAACATGATGTTGTCGGCGAGGTCGTCGTTCTCGGCGAACTGGCTGAAATAGGATGCCGGAACGCGATTCTCGGGCAGATATCCCGCAATGTCGGCGAGGACGACGGCGGGTGCAGTCGGGTTGATCATGAGCGCATCCAATCGGGGGTGAGGGGCAGATTGTTGGCGTGGCGGTACTCGGCAATCGCGGTGAGGTTGTTCAGTTCGAGCTGGTGTCCTGCGGCGAACATGTCCCAGAAGTCGCCGACCCAGACCGGCCGGTCGGCCGGTGCCGTTTCCGGGTACGGATTTCGCTCATAGAACGGATGTCGGCAATTGGTCCACAGCACCACCGAACCCGGTTTATTGAGCACGACCTGTGCGTCGACCACGCGCATCAGGTAGATCATCCACAGGTGTTTGCCCTGATCCCACGCGCAGTGATAGTCGACGGTCATGGCGTCGGGATTCGCGACCGTTCGCGTGTAGATGTCGGTGGCGTCGCCGAGTCTGTCCGACGCCAGCCACAGTCCCGGCTCATCGGTTGGTGTGAATCCGCGGAGACTGTAGGTCCACTCCTCGAGAGACCTTGTGTCGGAGAGCCATTCGTAGAGTTCGCGAGGCGGGGCGTCGACGTATCCCTGGACCGGACAAAAGTCGCCGTAGATCTTGTCGTGCGGATAGACCGACCGCAGCATGTCGAGAATGATCGGTGTGGCGGTCTGTCGTGGGTGTGTCTCGATGCGGGTCAACCCGTCGAGCTCGGCGGCTTGCCGGCCGAGGTCGGCCAGCGGTGTGGTCTCGATGGTCATCGGAGTCCTCTCTGCAGAAACGGTAGGAACGGTGGTATTTCGTCCGGATCGCAGTCGACGACGAGTGCGTTCGGCCCTGTGGCGGAAAAGAGTTCGGCAGCGTCGGCTCTCAGTTCACCCAGGTCGCCGGGCTGGCGGACCTCGACGTTGGAGAACATGGCCGCCATGCCGCGTGCGATGTCGGTTGGTCTGAAACGGTTCACGCTCGGAGTGTCGGGAAAGTACAGGCTCTCCCGTGTGACACACATGCCGTGCGCGTCATTGTTGAGGATGACAAGAGTGACCGGCGCTTCATACTCGACGGCGGTGTGGAACTCCATGCCGTGCATGAAGAAGGCGCCGTCGCCCGCGACGATCACCGTCCTCCCGTCCGCTGCCGGTCCGATCGCCGCACCGATTCCTGCCGCGATCGCGTAGCCCATACCGCCCATACCGAGAGCGACTGTGAACCGTCCTTCGGTGACCGGCGTGAGGTAGTGGATCGCGGCCGCGCCGACGTTGCCTGCGTCGGCAAACAAGATCGCGCTCTCGGGAAGGGCGTCGGCGATCGCATCCATGATCTCTCGCAGGCGGGGGAGCAGAGACCCGGGAACCGTTGGGGTGTCGAGGTATTCGATCCCGACAGTGGGCAAACTCTGCTCGTCGACTCCCAGCCGGTCCAGCTCGGCGTCGAGGTACGCCAGCGCATTCGGCAGCGAACCGACGATCGCCGTGCCGCGGGTCGGGCGTGCGCTGTGGCGCCCGATGTGCACGATCTCGAGGTCATCGAGCGCCGGGTCGAGACCTCCGCGATCGGTGGCGCTCATGCGGCAGCCGATACTGACACAGATCGACGCAGACGTGAGTGCTTCGCGCGCAGACGGATGCCCCATGACGCCGGTGATGCCCGCGTGTCCCGAGCGGGTGTCGGTGGTATCCGCTCCGCCGGGCGACGCAACGATCGTCGCACCCAGCCGAGAAGCCAACCGTTGCACTGTGTTTCCCACGCGCGCCCGTGAGGCCTCATCGCCCAGCCAGAGGCAGATGCGTGCACCGTCTGCGACCGCGTCAGCGAGGTGTCGCGCGAGCGTGGTCAGTCCGTCGGTGTCGATACGTCCGCGGTCGACACGTCCGTTGTCGGTTCCCGGCGAGTGGGGTGGCTGATACGTGTTTTCCCACATCGACTGCGATTGCACGTCTTTGGGGATCACCAGGGCGGCGGGCAACCCCCGATCAAGGGTGTCGAACGCCGATTTGAGCGCGGGCCCGAGCTCGGTTGTGTGCGTGACGAGTTCGGCGTGGCCGGTCACCGATCGCAGCACGCCCATCAGATCGATCGTGTCAGGCGCGTCGAGCATGTCCTGGAACGCGCCCCGGGCGGTGAGCGCCGTCGGTGCGACGCCGATGACGGCAAGCACAGGAACCCTGCTGTCGTACGATTCGGCCAGTGCCGGAACGACATTCATCGAACCGCCACCGGAGGTGGTGACGACCATCGACGGCGAGTCGGTCATCCGCGCCACCCCGTCGGCCATCGCTCCCGCGGCGAACTCGTGCTTGGCGACCACCGTGGGCATGCCGAGACGTGCCGCGGCGTCGTACATGTCCTCGATGTTCGCGCCGTGCACTCCGAAAACGTGGGTGACTCCGCGCTGTTGGGCACTCACGAGGACGTGCTCCGCGACATTCTGGCGACCGGTCATGACGCCAGCGTGCCCTCGGGCACCTGAAGGTTGGCTGAAACCGGCTCCTGTCGATTCTGGCGACGACGCAATAGACTGACGTCCACGACCTACCAGCGACCCGATCGGTGGTCGAACGTGCATTGGATGAGTTCGTGACCGTAACCAGACGTCTTCGCAAGCGAATCAGTGGTTTCGGTGTCCGTGCGCAGCTCACGATCGTTTCAGCGGTCATACTCGTCCTCGCACTGGCTATCAGTGGGGGAGTCATGTTGTTGATGCTGCATCGCGAGAACACAGCGCAGATGTACCGCGCGACGGGTCGTCAGGCGTATCAGATCGCCACCGCGGTCAACCGTGGTGGCGTGTCGGCAGTTGATCCCGACGATCTCACTCCCGGCGCGGGTATCGACATCACACAAGTCGTCGACGACAGGGGAGTGGTGGTGGCTGCGTCGCCCGGAGCTCCTCGCTCGCCGATTCGGTTGGCGAGCCACTCCACTCCCGACGAATCGACGGCACGCTACGCCGACAACATCAGTGTTCCCGGGTACGGCGACGAGTTCTGCGCGTCGGTGAGCACGGCCTATCACGACGGCCGGGAGTACACGATCCTCGCGCTCGACAAGGCAACCGGCATCAGGAGTAGCGAGTGGACGACCGCGACGCTCATGGCGATCGAACTGCCGATCATCGTGGCACTCGGAGCAGGTGCGGTCTACCTGCTCGTCGGTCGGTCGCTTCGGCCTGTCTCGCGTATCACCAAGCAGGCCAACGAAATCACCTCCACCGAGTTGGAGCAGCGAGTTCCCGTGCCGACCGCGGATGACGAGATCCGCACGCTCGCGGTCACCGTCAACAGCATGCTCGGGCGACTCCAACGCGGGCGGGAGTCGCAACTGCGTTTCATCGGCGACGCGTCGCATGAACTGCGAAGTCCACTGACGACATTGGTGGGTTTGCTCGACCTCGCCGACGACACGTCGACACCGATCGATGTGGAAACCGTCCGCACCATCCTCCTGCCCGAGGCGCGTCGGATGCAGGCCATGGCAGAAGATCTGCTCCTACTGGCACGCGCTGACGAACGGGGTCTGACAGTCACCGCCGGCGATGTGGACCTCGACGACGTGGTCGTCGGGGAGGTCGCACGGCTGCGTGCCATGGGTGCTGCAAAGGTGACCGCACACATTGTGCCCCTTCGAGTCTCAGGCGACGCAGAGATGATTCGACGCGCCGTGCGCAACCTCGTCGACAACGCCGCCAGGCACAGCGATTCGGCGGTGTGGGTCTCGCTGCACTCCGATGAATCGAATGCGGTCATCGCGGTCAGCGATGACGGGCCCGGCATCCCCGCCGACCGACGATCGGTGATCTTCGACAGGTTCTCGCGACTCGACGTCGATCGTCAGCGTGACTCGTCGGGAGCCGGTCTCGGCTTGGCAATCGCGTACGAGATCGCGCGGGCCCATGGCGGTTCGGTCTCGGCTGTCGACGGCAGACATGGCGGCGCCACCGTCGAACTCGTTCTGCCAACAGGGCACTCGTCTGATGGTCCCGGAGAAGCAGGGAGCCGTTCAGAGTGCGATCAGACGGTACCCGGCGCCGCGGACCGTCTCGATGGACGCGATCCCGAACGGGGCGTCGATGCGCTTGCGTAGGTACGCGATATAGACCTCGACGATGTTCGGATCACCGTCGTAATTCTCGTCCCACACCGATTGGAGAATGGCTTGTTTCGACATCACCCGACCCTGGTTGCGCAACAGCAGTTCAAGCACTGCGTACTCGCGAGGAGTAAGGGCAATCGGCGTCCCATGACGCGTGACGACGTGTTGGGCGGGATCGAGACACAGCGATCCCGCCGTGAGTATCGCAGGCCGCTCGCGCTGACCGCGTCTGGCGACGGCCCGTAGATGGGCCTTCAGTACGACGACGGAGAACGGCTTGACGAGGTAGTCGTCGGCTCCGAAGTCGAGTGCCTCGGCCTGGTCGTACTCGCCGTCTTTCGCCGACAACATGACGATCGGCACCCACTGCGACTGTCTGCGCAACTCTCGGACGACCTCATAGCCGTTGAGGCCGGGGAGCATGATGTCGAGCACCACTGCGTCGAATTCCTCGTCAACGGCACGCTGTAGCGCCTGCGCGCCGTTGTGCAGGACCGCCACGTTCCACCCATCGCTGACCAACACACGACGAATGGTCTCGGCCGCCCGCACGTCGTCGTCCACCACCAACACACGCACGTCGGTCTTCGCCCTTCTCCACGATGCTCACCCACCGCGGCTTCCGGCGTCGCCATCAGAAAGGACCCCGATGCGTCACCGCACATTGACCCGACCCCGCAACAATTCGACCCTACTCCCGGTACGTGGACCACGATCGCTTCCGCTGCAGTCCGCACTGCGGCTGCGAGCCGACCCGGCGCAGTTCGCAGAGAATCTGCGTGCCGACTACGGCGACATCGCCTTCATCACGGTGCTCGGGCGCAACATCGTCATCGTGCAGGGTCCCGAGGCGCTCGGCGAGTTGGTTCGCGACGCCGACCGCGCGTTCCGCAACGAGCCGGTCTACGGATTCGCGCTGGGCACACTCTTCGAACGCGGAATCCTGCTGATGGATACGGAGGAACATCGCAAGCATCGTCGAATCATGCAGGCGGCATTCACCGCCGACCGTCTCGCCGGCTACCAGGATCAGCTCAATTCGCTTGCCGCTGAGGCCACGATGCGATTCACTCGCGGACCCGACGTCGACATGCGTACCGAACTCAAGGCGATGGCACTCGACGTCGCGTTGGAACTGTTTGTCGGCGAAAAGCTTTCGCGCGACGACGCCGATCGGATGAATGCGGCGTTCGTCGATCTCATCGAGGCGGGCAGTGCGCTGGTTCGGGTTCGACTTCCCGGCACCATGTGGGCGCGTGGGCATCGTGCGCGCGGCGTCGTCGACGAGTTCTTCAGTGCCCTTCTGCCCGCGCGGCGCAGCGCGGATGGGCCGGACCTGATGTCGGCGCTGTGCCATGCACGCGACGACGACGGCTCGCAGCTTTCCGACCAGCAGGTCGTCGACCACATGCGATTCATGCTGTTCGCCGCTCACGACACCGCAACCATAGCGATGACGTCGATGGCTTACCGGTTGGGACGTGACGCGCGGTGGCGCGCACGCGTCGTCGACGAGGCGCAACGCCTCGGTGAAGCGCCGTCAGCAGCCACGCTGAAGCAGTCCGACGTCTATCAGGCGGTGTTCAAGGAGTCGCTGCGGCTGCGGCCGCCGGTTCCGGTGATCCCTCGTGCGGCGATTGCGGACACGTCGATCGGTGGCCACTTCATCCCGAAGGGCACATTTGTCATCGCGGTCAGCGCGAGCAATCACCGGATACCCGAAATATGGCCGCGGCCAGACTTTTTCGATCCTGAGCGATTCATGCCGGAGAACGCGGAGCGACGGCATCGGTTGGCATGGGCGCCTTTCGGCGGCGGTGCGCACCAGTGCATCGGCATGAACTTCTCGTATCTGGAGGCGGCGACTGCGATTCACCACATGGCCCGACGGCTCGACTGGACGGTCGACTCCGACGACTACGAGCGTCGCGACGTCGCTCTGACAGCGAATGTGGGCTTCAGCGCCGCGGTCACCGACGCGCGAGAACGATCCGACACGCGTAGATAGCGATACCGATGACGATCACCACGAGGCCCGAGATCACCGAGGCGCGTGGAAGTGTGCATGCGAGTACAACGCAGCCGACGAGGCCGACGACGCAGAAGATCAGAGGTGGGCGCCGCTCGACGCGCGAAAGCGTCATGGCCGACGCGTTCGCGATCGCGTAGTACAGCAGGACTCCGAACGACGAGAATCCGATCGCGCCACGGACATCTGCGGTCGCGGCAACTATGGCGACAACTGCACCGACGGCGAGTTCGGCGTGATGCGGCACGCCGAAGCGCGGGTGAACCTTCGCCAACGTCCGTGGCAGGTGTCCTTCGCGCGACATCGCCAACGTCGTTCTGGAGACGCCGAGGATCAGCGCGAGCAGGGAGCCGAGCGCTGCGACAGCGGCGCCGACCCGAACGACAGGAGTCAGCCAGCCAGCGCCTGCGGCCTGAGTCATCGCGGCCAGCGGCGCTGTCGCCGTGGCGAGTCCCGATGCGCCGAGCGTCCAGAGTGCAGTTGCCGCGACGGTCGTGTAGACGACCAATGCGATCCCCAACGCGACGAGGATCGCTCGAGGAATGATGCGTGCAGGCTCCCGCACCTCCTCGCCGAGCGTCGCGATGCGCGCGTAGCCGGCGAAGGCGAAGAACAGGATTCCCGCGGACTGCAGTGTCCCGGTGACTCGTGCGTCCGAGCGGACCCCGAGTGAGTCGACGCTGCCCACGTCCGACGCGAGCGTCGTCACGACCACCACGGTGAGGACCATCAGCACCACGGCGACGATCGCGCGTGTCAGCCACGCCGATTTCTGCACTCCGACGTAGTTCACCGCGGTGAGCGCGACAACAGCGGCGACCGCCACCACGTGTGCATGTGCAGGCCAGGCATAGAGCCCGACGGTCAGCGCCATTGCGGCGCACGACGCCGTCTTGCCGACCACGAACGCCCACCCCGCGAGGTATCCCCAGAAGTCACCGAGCCGCTCGCGGCCGTACACGTACGTCCCACCGGAGACCGGGTAGACGGCCGCAAGTCGCGCCGACGACGTCGCGTTGCAGTAGGCCACAACAGCGGCGATGACCAGCCCGATCAGCAGCGCCGATCCGGCTGCGGCAGCTGCGGGTGTCAGCGCAACGAAGATCCCGGCGCCGAGCATCGAGCCGAGGCCGATGATCACGGCGTCGGACATGCCGAGTCTGCGGTGCAGCGTCGGGTCAGTCATGGGTCGATCGTGGTCGAAGCATGGTCGAGACTCTCACCGGAAGGTGAATGGCAGGTGGCGTGCTATTGGACGACGAAGACCAGGGCGCCGCTGGGATCAGCTGTGAGCGCTGATACGTACCACTGTTCGTCCAGTCGTCTTGCCCGCCTGTATCTCGGCGAGCGCGCCGTCGAGATCGTCGACCCCGATCTCGGTGGTGAGTCGATCGAGATGCGCTGGGCGCAAGTCGCTTTCGAGGCGTGCCCAGACCGACCGGCGGAGCTCGGGCCCGATCAACACGGAGTCGATTCCGAGGAGCGCCACGCCGCGCAGGATGAAGGGCATCACGGTCGTGGGCAGGTCGGCACCACCGGTGAGACCGCTCGCGGCGACCGAGCCGCTGTGGTTCATGGTCGACAACACGTAGGCGAGCGTCGTGCCGCCGACGCAATCGACTGCGCCCGCCCACTGCGATTTACCGAGCGGACGAATCTTGGTGTCGTCGTCGACGAGACGGCCGACCACCGACGTGGCGCCAAGATCGGTCAATAGCGCTGCGGCGTCGGACTTTCCGCTCGACGCGGTGACCGAGAACCCGAGTGCGCTGAGCAGATCGACACTCACCGAACCGACACCGCCACTGGCCCCGGTGACCACCACGGGGCCGTCGTCGGGCGTCAGTCCGCGGTCGAGAAGTGCGACAACACTGAGTGCCGCGGTGAAGCCCGCCGTGCCGATGGCGGCCGCTTCGCGCGTCGAGAGTGTGTCGAGTCGTACGACCTGCGCGGCGGGTACTCGTGCATAGGCGGCGTAACCGCCGTGTTGCGCGGTTCCGATCGGACCGCCATGTGCCACAACGCGATCGCCGGGGTTGAAGTCGAGTGTCGACGATGCGATCACCTCGCCGGCGAGGTCGATCCCCGGCACGATGGGATAGTCGCGCACCACGCCGCCACGCGGTGTGACAGCGAGTGCGTCCTTGTAATTGACGCCGGAATAGTCGACGGCGATCGTCACCTCGCCGTCGGGCAGCTCGGTGGCGTCGAGTTGCTCGCTCGCCAAGGTGATTTCGCCGTCGGACTCGCGGGCCATCAGGACGGTGAACTGATCGGGCAGGGTGCGCGTCATTGTGCTCCTCGGATCGTCGTGGGTCGTCGAAATCCAGCGTAGGTCAGAGCAATCCTCCGATGTCGCCTGCGGCGAGCAGACAGATCAGCACCGGGACCAGATGAGTCGGGGCGATCCCGTAGTCGTTGCGACCGACTTTGGTGACGATCGACGCCGCGGTCAGGATCTTCAGGTGGTGGTAGAGCTGACCCGATGTCCCGAAGTCGCCCGACTCCTGCAGATGTGCGACCGAGGCGTTGCCGCGTGCCAGGATGCGCACGATCTCGACGCGCGCGGGATGGCCGAGCGCGGCGAACACGTTGGCGGTCGTCTCCGGCGCGAGATCGAGCGTCGCGTCAGACGAATAGGCGATGTTCCACGTGACGGGTCCGGTGAGGTCGACGCTGCCCGAATAACCGAGCATTCCCGACCGGCCCTCGGCGGCTGAGTCCTGTTCGGTGCCCGCGTGATCGCTCGCGGTGAACACTGCCGCTTCGAGGCGCGCGACTCGGGCTGCGAGGTCGTCGGATGGATCGCTGCTCACCCCAAGCACCGTAGCGCGTGTCCGATGTCGCGATCGGTGATGGCTGCGAGCAGCAGTTTCTGATGGGTGAACTTGTCGGCTTCGACGTCGCGCCGGGAGACTCCGCGGACCATCAGCGTGCCGGTCCCGAGCTTGCCGTCGGGAGTGCGGTACTCGAAGACCTCGGTGATCACCCCGGGGAGACTGCCGCCCTTGAATCCGAGCACCGAGCCGTCGGGCATCGGTCCCTGGTATTCGAGGTGGTGGCGCGCAAGCTCTGCGCCAGGGCCGAATGAGCCGTCGGCAAAGCTTGTCATCAGCGCGTTGAGCGCGTTCGGCGTCGCCTCGAGATGCGAATCAGTTTGTGGTCGGAGCGGATTGGCGATAGCGAGGTAGGTGTCGAAGAGGCTCGGTACCGGACCGGTGAATCCGTAGCGCATCATGACGGCGCGTAAAGCGTTGTCGCCCAATGTGTTGCGAAGCAGGTCGGGCGCTGCGGAGTCGGAGAAGCGGATCATCACGTCGGCGAGTTGGCTGTAGGTCACCGTGGCTGAGGGGTCGAGCGGGATGCCCTCTCGTGATGGGATTCGGAGGTAGTCGAGCGCTCGAACATGCGCGCCGCCGTCGAGCGGGAGGTACCAGCGCTGCCAGTCCGTGATGGGGATGCGCGCCTCCGGGTCGAGCCGGCCGTCGGCAACTGCCTGCGCGTACGCCGCGAGATGGATGAGTTTGATCGACGACGCCGCGGGGAACGGGACGTCGGCGTTGTGTGTGATCGGGTCGCCGTCGAGGGGTCGGACGGTCAGCGCGTAGTTGCTGCGATGCCCAGCGAGGTATCCGATCCAGCCGGGCACGGACGTGACATCCGGCTTGACGGGCGGAGCACACACGGTGGTGGCGGAAGGGGGCGTGGCTTGGGCAGATGCAGGGGTGAAGAGACCCACGGCCACGGCAAGAACGAGTGCGAGGTAGGAAGCGGAACGCATCGAAACTCCTCAAGTTCGTAAATACGTAATTACGAAACTATCGACAGGTTGGTGTCGCCGCAACCCTGAGTTACCGACTGTCAGGTCCATGACAGGCGACGGCAGGGCCGTGTAAGAGCGGCTCCCTAACGTCAGTGTCAACAAATCCTGACTACTGATAGGAGGTGCTGTCATGGCAACCACCACTGATGCCGCGGCGCAGAAATCGTCGCGCACCTATACGTCGCTCGCCGCAGCAGCTATACCGCTCGCTGCGCTCTGTCTGGCCTTCTTCGTCGAGATGGTCGACAACACGCTGCTCTCGATCGCCCTGCCGACCATCGGTCGCGATCTCGGCAGTAGCACCACTGCGCTGCAGTGGATCACCGGCGCGTACTCACTCACTTTCGGCGGGCTGCTGCTCACCGCGGGGTCGATCGCCGACAGGTTCGGTCGACGCCGCGTCCTGATGATCGGCCTGGCCGCGTTCGGGCTGCTCAGCCTGCTGGTCATCCTCGTCAACTCGACGGGTGAGCTGATCGCGCTGCGAGCCGCACTCGGCGTCGCTGCCGCGATGATGGCCCCGATCACCAACTCGCTGGTTTTCCGTCTCTTCGACGACCAGAAACTACGGATGCGCGCGATGACCGTGATGATCGTCGTCGGCATGGCCGGATTCGTGCTCGGCCCGATCCTTGGTGGTTCCGCGCTTGCTCATGTGCGTTGGGAGTGGCTGCTCGTCGTCAATGCGCCGATCGCGCTCATCGCCGGCATCGGCATCTGGTTCGGCGTCGCGTCGGATCGTCGTGAAAACCTCACCGACTACAAGCTCGACATCCCCGGAGCGCTGCTGAGTATCGCGACGATCGGTCTCGCCTGCTGGTCGCTGACGAGCGGCGTCGACCACGGCTGGGCGTCGGCGATGACGCTGGCGTCGATCATCGGCGCGGTGGTCGCAGGCGCGGCATTCGTCTGGCATGAACGGCGAAGTGCCGCGCCGATGTTGAATCTTGCGCTGTTCCGCAACGGCACCGTGCGCGGTGCGACGATCGCCCAGGTCGGCAGCGCAATCGCGATGGCCAGCGTGATGTTCGGGCTTATCCTGCACTTCCAGTACGCCTACGGCTGGAGCCCGATGAAGGCCGGTCTGGCCAACTTGCCGATGATCGCGACGATGCTCCTCGCTACACCGCTGTCGGAGGCACTGATCACCCGCTTCGGTCACCGGATGACCTGCTTCATCGGCGCGATGGCGCTCGCAGTGGGCACCGCGGGTCTCGGCTGGGGTGTCACGCACGGATACCTCGCGATCGCGGTCTTCATGGTCGTGATGACCTTCGGACTACGGACGGTCATGACGATCTGTGCGATCGCACTCGTCGACGCGATGCCCGAGAATCAGACGTCGATCGGCACCGCGCTCAACGACACCGCGCAGGAGGTCGGCAGCAGCGTCGGCACGGCGATCGTCGGCACGATGCTCGCGACGCTCGTGGCGGCGCACCTACCGGAGGGGACGTGGACCGCGGCCTTCACCGATACGTTCTTCCACGGGGAGAGCATCACGTATGTCGTGCTGGGGATCGTCGTCGGCGTGATCGCGGGCATCGGAGCCCTCACGCTGACCAACTCCCGCAACGCCGAGGAAACTCACTAGGTTTCGTCGTGCCTCAGTTGTGCCGTACCCAGGTGTCAGATGGTGGCACCTGGGTACGGCACTGTTTGTGAACCGGTCCGAGTGTGTCCACAGATCACGGAGCGCGGCGTCGTACAGAGGCTCCGAGAGCCCACACTGCTGTCCATGACCGCCCTGCCGGCGCCACGGCCATCGCTAGAACGTATCGACCCAGAACGTACCGACCCAGAACGTATCGACCCAGAACGTATCGACGCAGTACTCGACGAACAGGACGGCGTGATCGCGCGTCGCCAGGTCGTCGAGGCGGGCTTCTCGGCGCCATACATTCGACGCAAGGTGCGCCGCAGGGAGTGGGTAGCGGTGTCGGCCGGCATCTACGTCAACCACACCGGACCCCTGACCGCTTCAGAGCGCGCGTGGGTCGCAGTTCTCGAGGCCTACCCTGCGGCGCTGAGTCACCGCTCGGCGATCGCGGTCGGCGATGCGATCGGTGCGGAACCCATCCACATCGTCGTCGATCGGAAACGCCGGGTGCGTCGACGTCCCGGCGTCGTCGTTCATTACGGAACCCGTCTCGACGAGCGAGTTGCCTGGCACCTGCGGCCTCCGCGGGTGCGACTGGAGGAGGCAGTGCTGGACGTGGCGGCCGACGCGTCGTCGACGACGAGCCTGATCGCCTGCCTCGCCGACGTCGTCTCAGCGCGTAGAACCACTGCCGACAGGCTGCTTGGTGCTCTGCAGCGGCGCCCACGGATGCCGTCGCGCGAATATGTCGTTGGCGTCCTGCGCGACGTACGTGACGGTACGTGCTCGGTTCTCGAGCACGGTTACCTGACGAAGGTCGAACGTGCGCACGGACTTCCGGCACCCGTGCGGCAGGCGCCGACCGCTGTGGGGCGAAACGGGTTTCGCGATGTCGAGTACGAGGACTTCGGGCTCATCGTCGAACTGGACGGGCGCCTGGGGCACGATGGGCCGCAGGCTCGCGACCGCGACCTCGAGCGTGATCTCGACGCGGCGGTGGATGGCGATCAGAAGACGGTGCGCCTGGGGTGGGGCCAGGTCTACGACAGGCCGTGTGCGACGGCGGCCAAGATCGCACGCGCTCTGGGGAAGGCGGGGTGGTCGGGAACACTCACGCGGTGCCCGGACTGCCCGGAAGTGCCGTATCCAGGAGTCGATATGTGACTCATGGATACGGCAGTGGTGCCTTCGCAAGAAATCACCACGTCAGCGGCGAAGATCCCAATGGTCGAGCTGGTAGCGGTGGCGGCGTGGGCTTGCCGTCGAACCTGATGGGGATCACCGGTTCGTCGATACGGCCGAACGGGCCGTCGACTGTCGTCAGATCGATTGACCTCGTGCCCCAGTCGGGGTCGGAGTTGGCGCCCGACGGTCCGAGAGATTGCACCCAGGTGCACACGCGCGCGAGTCGCACGCGCACCCTCCATGAACCGCCCTCGGACTGTCGACGGCGCAGTGCGGCAACGATTCCCGTCGCGCCGAGGTAAGCAGCCAGATAGTCGTTGAGGAGGTGTGTCGGGGGTAGTGTCGGCGGTCCTCCGCGCCCCTCTTCGAAGCTGAAACCGGTTGCTGAACAGGCAAGTTGATCGAAACCGCCGCGATCTCCCCACGGCCCGTCGGAGCCCCAGCAGTGGTATTCGACGACGATGATGCCCGGTCGTCGCTGCGCGAGGTGCTCGGCATCGAGGCCGTGGCGCTCTAGGCCGCGGTAGGCGTTCACGAAGACGTCGCCCTCGGCGATCAGATCGGTGAGTTCTTCCAACTGGTTCGGGTCGCGAACATCGCAGTAGGCGTTGCGTTTTCCGCCACCGGTGAGCGCGGGCATGGGGTGCGGGTCGACGAGGTCGGGTCGGGTGACGTGCACGACGTCGGCTCCGAAAGCGGCCAGTAGTTCGGTGCTCACCGGGCCGGCAATCACATGGGTCATATCCACAGCTCGAACGCCGTTCAGCGGCGGCCATTCTCGTGGTGCGGTGAGGGATTCGGGTTCGGAGTCGTCGATGCGTTCCAGGTCGATGACCGGTCGTCGCGCGACGTCGATGCCCACCGGCGACGCGGCCCACTGTTGCGCGGTTCGTGCTGCGGCCGCAACGCCGCCCGCCGCAACCACGGCTTCTTCGAGGGCAACCGAATTCCATGTGAGAGCGGCCTGCGCGATTCGCTCCTTTATCGGCGGGCAGTCCAGGACGGAACAGACGGCGTCGCGTTGGTGCGGAAAGGTGGTGATCAAGAACGTCCAGGCGTCGGCAGTGCGATAGAAGTCGTTGTTGCGCAGTGCTGTTGGGTCTTCTGCGACCGATCCGGTGGTTTGACCGTTGATCGTGGTCAGGTATGCGGCACGCAACTGGTCGACGGCGTCGGAGACACTCACGGATACTTCCGGGCCGTCACCCAGCGCTGCGATCTGGGCGCCGAACGCCGCGATCGCCGCTGCCGATGCGTCGCCAATTCGGTGGGGTGATGGCGTGATCTGGTCAGCGCCGGAGATTCGCGTTGGACCGACGTCGGTTCCGGTGAGCGCGGTCAGGCCGTCGACGATGTCGGAGACGCGGGGGGTGGTTGGCATGTCTCCAATCTTCGCGTCGCGCTAGCACCGCCGGTGAGTTTCCGAATATACGTAAGATGTCGGGGTGGGTGGACAACGCGCCGTCGTGCGAGCCGACCGGGTACTGGAAGAGGTCGCTCGCGCGTCGAAACCGTTGTCGCTGAGCGAGATTGCGCGCTCTATGGACGCACCCGTGTCGTCGACGTCGGATCTGCTTGATGACCTGGTGTCGTGTGGATACCTGGTTCGATCCGACCGCAGGTACCGTCTGGGTCCGCGCCTGATGACGTTGCGGCTGATCGCGGCCCATGCCGATGCGCCGCCGATCGACTCCGATGGGCTTGCGGCGCTGGCGGAGTACACAGGTCTGCCGGTGGCGCTTGCGGTGCTCGTCGGCTCCGACGTCGTGTATCTCGGGAGCGTCGGTGAGGTGTCGGAGTATGCAGAAGCGGTAGTCGGGGAGTACCGTCCGCGGCCACTTCTTCGGACAGCGGCCGGGCGTGCGTTCCTGGCTTTCGTCGACGACGGTGAGCGCGACCGGCTGTTGGCGATTCACGCCGGACCGGCCGACGCCGTTGGTTTCCGTCGTGAGGTTGCCTCGATTCGACGTCGCGGCCATGCGATCAGCGACGGGCTCGCCGATCCCGAGATCCGCGCTGCGGGTGTTCCGGTGTTCGAGCGCGGGCTGTTGGTCGGCGTCGTCGTGATCGTAGGCCCCCGATCAGTGTCCGGGCGTGCGAACCTCGTGGACCAAGCCGCGACCAGGGCCGCGACGTGGATCGGGACTCGATGACAGGAGCGATCACGCACTGAGGCGTTGCCGGTACATCTGCATGCGCGTGGACCGAGTGATCACTCGAGTAGTTGGTGGGCCTCGAGGTCTTGTCGCGGTTGACGCAATCGGGATCATTGTCAGGCGCGCTCGGGATAGACACCGCACCGCGCAGGCAGCAAGCTTTGATGACACAGCCTGTGGTTTGGGTCACGATAGCGCCGAGTCTGACCCTCTGTCACACCACGGAGTACACAGCCGGAGCGGAAGGACCGAACGATTGCAGCCCACTGCGTACCCGCTCACGCCGGTTTCCCGGTTCGACACCGAATCGGCTACGTTCCGCGAGGTCGAGGACTGCTCTCGTTGCCGATCGTCGCCGAGTCGTTGTCGCATGCGCTGATGTCGGGATTCCTCCTGGCCCCTCGCCATCAGTTCTCCGAGCAACTGCACAGCGCGGAGGCCGCGGCCCCGCCCGCGTCGATCCAGTTGGTACGTGACCGCATCGCAGAACGTCTCAGTGGTCCGATTCCGTTGACCGAACTGGCCGCCGAGACCGGCCTCGGCGTCCGGACCATCCAGCGCGGATTTGTCGAATATTTCGGTGTGACGCCGTCGGAGTACATCCGCAATGCCCGATTGCGCCGAGTCCACGCCGAATTGCTCGCAAGCCCCGCAACAACGCTTGTCGCCGAGGTCGCCTCCCGCTGGGGCTTCGGTCATCTCGGTCGATTCTCTGCCCACTATCGACGAATGTTCGGTATTTTTCCTTCGGAAACACTACGACGTTGAACAATACCGCGCTCCCGTACTGAGCCATCACCGCACTCCCCGGAGCAAATATCGGGTCTATTCGTCGTGCCCAAAAACGTCGCACAACGGTGCGCCAAGAAAGGAAATGAAATGACAACGGTTCGGACAGCTGTACTGATCGACCGCTCGGCGGATGACGTCTGGAAGGTCGTCACCGACGCAGGAACGATCAGCGAGTGTTTTCCCGTGGTCGAGGAGTCGGAGATGACCGACGACAATCACCGCGCCGTCGTTCTCCAGGGTGGAGTGAAGCTGTTCGAGGAGATCGTCACCAACGACTCCGATCTTCGTCGGTTCCAATACCGGGTTGTCAGCGGCGATCTGGCGCTGACACATCACCTCGGAACGATCGACGTGCATGACGTGGAGGGTCGATCACCCGTCGTCTACAGCTGCGATTTCACGCCCGCCGAGTTCACTGATCTGTTCGTTAACGGTACCGAAGGTGCACTCACGGGCCTCGCAGAGAATCGCCGCGTACCTCACCGCCGGACTCGGCACCACCGCCGGGTCGCTGGGCAACACGATGAAGCAGTTCGTCGACAACCCGGATCAATGGGCCCTCATGCGCGACGACCCGAGCCCTATTCCCTCGACGATCCTGGAGGGCGTCCTGATCGCTTCGGTAGTCCAGTGGTTCACCCGCGTCACCACCCGTGACGACGAACTTGACGACATCCTCATCCCGGAGGGCACACGCGTGCTGCATTCGTACGCGGCCGGCAACACCGATGAGCGGTACTAACCCGATCCCATGCGGTTCGATATCCGTCGCAACCCGCGCGACACCCTCGCCTTCGGCTACGGTCCGCACACGTGCATGGGAAAGCCGTTGTCGAACATGGAGATGACCGCACTGTGGACCGAGCTCGCCATGCGGGTCGACCGGATCGAGCCAGCGGGAGAGGTCCGTCGGCACAAGAACAATCTGATCCGCAGCCTCGAGTCGCTGCCGGTTCGTGTTCACGCGAGGTGAGGGCGATGGCAAAGATCACGTTCTCGTTCGAGGGTGCGGAATGGGTAGTCGACGCACCGGAGGGCTCGTCCGTCATGCGGGCCGCGGTTGCCCAAGGCGTCGAGGGAATCATCGCCGAGTGTGGCGGGAACGCGATGTGCGCGACCTGCCACGTCTATGTCGACCCCGACTGCGGCGCGGCAGCGGCGCTACCGTCGCTTTCGACGAGGAGGACGACATGCTCGACTACGCGGGGAGTGAACGGCGACCCGAAAGCCGGCTCTCGTGTCAGATCTCCGTTACCGCAGAGCTCGACGGTCTTATGGTGGAGGTTGCGGGCGACTGACTCCGTCCGCCTGGCGCGGCAACGATCGGCACCCTCGAAACCCGAGACCGCTGGACCCAACACCGGGACTCTAGTGCGCGGCGTCACAGAGGTCGTGTACCGTCTGGATGGTCTGCGATGCTTAATCTTCGTGCAAGACGCGAGCGCGTGACTTGGGGTGAAATCTCACACAGTAGTCGGGCTACAATGCGCGTCGGGCTGTCCTTCGCATCACTGGGAGACCCGGCTCTAGTGCAAGATTGTCACATCGTGAGGCCGTCATCGTGGACTTGGCAGCGAGGAATGAGGTCTTGCCGCCGACGCTATTTGGGCTGCGTGGTGGCTTGCGGGCGCTGTACTCGCTCGCACCGCGTCCCTACGCTGCCGTGCTGGACGTGGTAGAGGATGGAAACCAATGGATGCGAACGCATTGCAAGTAGAACCCGCGTCCCTGTACGACGTAGGGCGGACGCTTTCTGTCGCTGCGGAAGACGGTAACGATTCATTCGATACCGAGTATCGCGATCTGAGTGTAGCGACCGACAGTCTTTTCGAAAGATCGCGTTCAGCGATGAACTCCAAGGCGCAGTCGTGGCGTAGCAGAACGAATGGACTTGTCGCGCATCGATGAACATGCAACGGGTGTGCACCATACGGCTGCCGGGTTCGAGTTCGCCGAGAATCAGAACGTTGACGCTATGTATCGCAGCAGCAAGGGTGATGAATCGACGCTGAATCTTGAGGTGTGATGGTCGCCTTCGGAGAGATTTTGAAGTTCGACCCCGAACAGATAGGCGCAATTTTTGGCTCTTGCTCACGGCAGCACCAAGTTTGTTCCGGTCTTCATGGTCACGTCGGAAAGCTTTCAGATCTGCATTCATGGTCGGGTGCAGCTGCGGAGGCAGCCAAAGAAGCGGCCCACAGAACGCGAGTCGATCTCGACGCTCACGGGAATGAAGTGTGGCAAGTCGCCGCTGCTGCGCGTGACTGCTACGACGAGGCTGTGACGCTCTCGACGTCTGCAAAAAATATTCAAGCCGATGCCGACCATGAAGGATTCGACATTGACCCACTGAGCGGCACAGTGTCCGATCCGCATCCACCGGACATGCGTGGCTGGGAGGAAGAGGACCGGTCGGCGTACTACAAGGAACTAAAAGACTTGCAGAGGCGCGTGAACGATGTCGTCGCCTCCGCAGATCGTTTCGATGAAGACCTTGCTGCAGCGATCAACGCCGCAGACGGGTCAATTCCGCTTACGCCGCAAGGCGAAAGGGCGAACGTCAACCTGGCAGACCGTCGAGCCAATGAGGTTGCGGCGTTCCAGCAGACGTATCACCGTAACCCGACTTCTCCAAATGATTGGCGAATGGCGGAGCTACTCGATCCTCATTCTTACTCAGCGAAAAACAAAGGACTCAACAGCGAGATCAAAGTCGCTCGATTCACGCCACAGCCGGGGCGTGGCCTAGTGGCGATGAACGCCTTTATCCCTCGGAGTGAGGTGTTAAATGTCCCTCACTATGACTTGGGGGATAATCGCGGATTCGATCCGCGTGCAACGCCAGAATCCAGTCGTGCGAATATATGGATTGATTACGACCACGGGCTCATCGTGGCGCGACAGAACCCGTCCGTGTCGACCAAAGGCGAGGTTAAAGTCGGGAAGCCTGATGTGAGTGCATCAGAAGGGGCAGATGGGCAAGTTAATATCAAGTACAAGTTCGCGAACCCATTTGCGCCCGGGGGAGATGTCTGGGAGATGTCGGTGCCAGTCTGGTGCGTGAAACAGTGCACGGCGCCGTCGCGATACCCGGGGAAGGGGCTCCACCGTCGGTGAACGGCACGATGTCCGGTTATCCTGCTGTCGAGGTGTATGGCTACCCGTCCAACGGTGAGGCCCCGCAAACGATATATCAGTACATGCCTGGCGGGAAGGCAACGATAGGTGCGGACTCGACGGCTGGGCCTTTGCTCAACCTTCCGCTTGATCGGGCCGTCGGTGATGGCACTCTCTATCCGCAATCTACGAGCCCGCCGTACATGGTCAATGATCCTTATTCCAGGCCGCAGTCCCCGGTCGAGCACGACGGCACTACACTCGGTTCTCGGGCTGATCCGCCGCGAATTGAACGGGGTGACAGGTGAGTCGGGGGCTGCGGGCGGAGACGTCGAATTCGCTTCGCGCACTGGTCGCAGGGGCGTCAGCGAGTGTCACGGGCGGCCTCGCTGTCGGGATCGCGACAATTATCGTGTCGCACAACAGATCGTCGGTGGCGCCGCTCCTGATCGCGTTTATCGGCGTCGGAGTCGTCGTTCTGGCAGTTCGGCTCCTACCGTTACGTCGATCCCGGGAGTTCGGGTTGCTTCGACCACTGACTGCAGGGATAGCCGCTGGTTTGATCGGTTCGGCCCTCGCGCTGACCCTCCTGTTGCTGGCCGACTTATGAGAGCCGAGGTGTGGTCGATCCTTGGTGCAGCCGTGGGATCGCTACTGTTGGCTTGCGGCCTGGCCAGCCCGCTGTCATGGGTCCTGTACCTGCTGGCAACGCTCGGACTGGTGCAACCATCCCGCACGAGGTCATTCGGCATCGGGATGGCGACAGCGCTGCTCGCAGTCGGCGCGTTCGCGGTCGTACGACTCTTGCTGAACTCCTGAAGGTCACCTCTCGACGCTTCGATTGGTGCGTCTGTGCCGATCGGTGCGGTAAATGTGTGTCTTGCGTAAGGATGTGGGTGCTGCAGCACCCAACTCTTTCGATACGACACACATCTGGCTGCGTCGTTGGATGGTGAACAGGTCTGAGCCCCAGTGAGCCCCGATTGGTCGGGCGGAATTCGACGCGGACGCGGGCGCGACCTTGGCGCGGCTGCCCGCGTGGGCGAGGGGGAGGGCAAACTGAGGTGGTGACGGAATCGGTTTCGACGAGTAAACGGCGCTCGACAGCGAACGCGCGCCCGAGTAGCCGTGACGAGATTCGGGACGCATTCATTCGCCACGTGGCGGAGTCGGGGTATGACGGCACCAATTTCGGATCCATCGCCGACGAATTGGGCATCAGCAAGGGCACCATCGTCCACCACTTCGGCACCAAGGAACGGCTGTTCGCCGACGCCCACGAGCGCTACATGGAGAAGCGCCTCGTCGAAGCGCAAGACATTGTCGGGCGCCTCGACGCCGTCGAGGAACGTCTGGCGGGTCTGGTCTGGGCGTTCACCATGTACCAGACCTACGGGCGAACGGAAACGGTCGCGTTCCAGCGTGAGATCGTGCGCTTCAACGACGCCCCGTCGATGCGACGATCCCGCGACCTACGCCACGAATACCGTGATCTCGTCAAGGCAATCCTCGACGAGGGGATGAGCACGGGGGTCTTCCACGACGGGAACTCGTCGATCCTGGCGTTGCAGATCTTTGGCGGTACGCAATGGATGTGGACGTGGTTCAACCCTGCCGGTTCGCAGTCCAACGACGACGTCGCCACCACGTATGTGCTGCTGATCCTTCGAGGCCTGATGCTGTCCAGCGAAGGCATCGATGCCTTGATCGATCCGGCCGGTCGCGTCCGTGCGGCGGTGTACGAGGTCCTCGACGGAGGCGCAACGCCCAGCTGAGAGCGGTTTTCTCATACTCGGAAAGCGGCTTGGTCGAGCCGCGGTGTGACTATTGACTGTACGTACGGTCAGTGAGATAGTCGTCACACATCGGGCGGCCGATCGCCGGTGAGAGAGGGATCTACGATGAGCTACTTCGCTGACGCATCCGAGGTGTACGAGTATCTCGGTGGCGTGTTCAAGCAGGCAGATGGTGTCGACGGCGTCGGGTCAACACTGCGGGCGGCCAATATTGTGCTCCGACTGGACTATTCGGCGCCCGATGCGTCGATCACCGTTGTCCTGAAGGAGCCGGCCATCGCGGTCATCGAAGGCGACAGCGAGCTGACCCCGGATGTGCGGATGTCGATGTCCGCGGACAACGGCAACAAGTTCTGGCGCGGGGAGTACAACGTCGCAGTAGGGCTCGCCAAGGGGCAGGTGAAGGCGAAGGGGCCGGTGTCGAAGATCCTCAAGCTCATCCCAGCCGCCAAGCCGGTGTTTCCGATCTATCGAGATCTGGTGTCGGCGAAGGACGCTGAGAACGCCTGACGGTTCTCGCGCGAGAGAGGAGCATTCGTGACCATATCGTCGCACTATCAGATGTACATCGACGGAGACTGGGTCGACTCGGCCGTCAGCACCGACGTGATCAACCCGGCGTCGGATGAGTTGGTGGCGACCGTCGCATTCGGCAACGCCGACGACGCTGACCGGGCAGTTGCTTCGGCATTGCGGGCCCACCGTGACGGCGAATGGCGGAACACGCCTCCGGAGGAACGTGCGAAGGTGATGTCGCGGTGGGTAGAGATCCTCAACGAGCGTATGGACGATCTCGTCGATCTGCATATTGCCGAGAACGGGGTGACTCGACGACAGGCAATGGCATTCCATGTCGGCTACGCGATTTCGCATCTGCAGTACTTTGCCGATCTCGCGGCGAGTTACGAATTCACGCGCAGCGGGCCGATGCTCGGCTATCCGACCACCGCGGCAGGGATCGTTCGTCGGGAGCCGTTCGGGGTTGTCGCGGGCATCGTCCCGTGGAACTTCCCGATGCTGCTGGCGGTGTGGAAGTTCGGCCCCGCATTGGCGGCAGGCAACACGATCGTTCTGAAGCCGGATGAGAAGACGCCTTTGACTCTCCTCGAGATGGCTCGCGCGGCCGACGACGCGGGCATCCCCGCGGGCGTCTTCAACGTCGTGACCGGGCCGGGCGAGGTGGTCGGTGCGCGATTGGCCGCTCATCCTGACGTCCGCAAGGTTGCCTTCACAGGCTCAACTGCGGTGGGCCGCACTATCACCGAGCTGTCGGCCGTGAACATCAAGAAGGTAACCCTCGAACTCGGCGGCAAGGGTGCGAATATCATTCTGCCCGACGCCGATCTCTCGCAAGCGGTTGACGCAGCGCTCTTCGCCTTCTGCCTCTACCAGGGACAGGCGTGTGAATCAGGTACACGCCTGCTCCTGCCGGAATCGTTGCACGACGAATTCGTCGCACGGCTCGTCGAACGCGCGGCCGCCATTCGTGTAGGTGATCCCGACGATTTCGACACCGACATGGGTCCGATCATCTCCGCCGAACAGCGTCAGCGCATCGAGCATTACGTCGAGTTGGGCAAGAAAGAGGGCGCAACACTGGCTTTCGGTGGCGCGCGCCTGAGCGGTGGAGAGTTCGATTCCGGAAACTGGTTCGGCCCGACTATTTTCACCGATGTCGACAATTGCATGACAATCGCACAGGAGGAGATCTTCGGTCCCGTCCTCGTCGTCATCAAGTATCGCACCGTGGCCGAAGCTGTCGCGATCGCCAACGACAGCGAGTACGGACTGTCTGCCGGGGTCTGGAGCGAGGATATCGACGCGGCTCTCGACGTCGCGGACCAGATCGAATCGGGCACGGTGTGGATCAACGACTGGCACATGGTCAATGCGCTGTATCCGTTCGGCGGCTACAAGCAGAGCGGCAACGGACGCGAGCTCGGACCACATGCGCTCGACGAGTACACCGAGGAGAAGTTCGTTCACGTCGATCTCGCCCGTCGGATCGAGAACAAGGTGTACGACCTCGTCGTACCGAGAGAGGACTGAGATGTCGACAACACCGAGCTCCGGTCGGATGCGTGCCGCAGTCTTTGCAGAAATCGGTGACGAACCGTCCATCGAAGAGGTCTACCCGACCGATCTGGAGTCCGACGAGATTCTCGTCTCCGTTGCAGGCGTTGGCATCTGCCACACCGACCTCACCGCGATCAACGGAACTGTCCCGCTCCCAACACCTTTCGTTGTGGGACATGAGGGTGCGGGAGTGGTCGAGGCCGTCGGAAGCGGAGTGACCGAATTACGGGTCGGCGACCACGTGGTGCTCACCTTCGACCACTGCCACGAGTGCGCCAGTTGTCGATCAGGACACCCGGCGTACTGCGAGCTGTTTGCCGCGCTCAACTACTTCGGCACCCGTCTCGACGGGACGCCGACGCTACACAGTGGCGAACGGGAAATCAACGGAAGTTGGTTCGGACAATCCTCCTTCGCGACTCACGCTGTCGCCAGTACACGGAATGCGGTAAAGGTCGACGACCGGCTGCCCATCGAAATCCTTGGGCCACTGGGGTGTGGCTTGCTCACCGGTGCGGGCGCGGTGCTCAACGTGCACCGACCCAGTGAAGGGCAGAGCATCGGCGTATGGGGGATCGGGACGGTTGGGTTGGCAGCGGTCATGGCTGCCAAGGCTGCGGGATGTGATCCGATTATCGCCGTCGACCCGAATGCCGAACGTCTGGCGGTCGCACGGAAGCTCGGGGCCACGCATACGTACGACCCCACGGCGGTCAGCGACCTCGTGTGGGAGATCCTGCAATTGACGGGCGGACTCGACTACACGATCGATGCTGTCGGGTCAGGAGTCGTTGTGCGCCAGGCTCTCGAGTCGCTTCGGTCGCCCGGTGCGTGTGCCACGCTCGGTCTGCAGAAGCTCGAGAACGAGATCACCGTCGATCAAGGGCATCTGCTGCTCGGACGCACGCTGACCGGTGTGATCGAGGGCGATGCGGACCCGCACCGGTTCATCCCCGAGCTCATCGCGCTGTGGCAAGAGGGAAAGTTCCCATTCGACGAACTGATCACCACCTACGACTTCACCGACATCGCGAGCGCATTGGCGGATTTTCGCACTGGAACTGCCATCAAACCGGTTCTGATTCCGGAGAATTCACGCTTGGAGTCCGTATGACCTTTCAGAGCCCCACCCTGCGGCACGACGTCACCTCCGAGTCGACGTACGCGGCGTCGTCGAATGACGAAGTCACTCCGATGATCGACGTTGTCGACCGCTGGGTTGCCGAGAAGCCCGATGATGTGGCGGTGATCGATGGCGATCGGCACTTCACATGGAGTCGGTTCCGTGAGCGTATTGAACGCAACGCCGCTGCTCAGGTAGCGTCCGGTGTTCGGCCGGGAGATCGAATTGCATTCTTGGACAAGAACTCTGTGGCATGCGTCGAAACCACTCTCGCAGCGTCGTTGACCGGTGCCGCGAATGCGGTGATCAACTTTCGCCTGTCGCCCGCGGAGGTGGCCTACATCATCAACGATGCGCAGGCCTCACTCGTCATCACGGGGCCGGAGTTCGTCGACACCATAGCGGCGATCCGGGACGAGCTCACCACGGTCGAGCGTGTCATCGTCAGCGGTGGTCCCGACGACGAGTACGAGCGCTGGTTGGATTGTGGGAGCGAATCTTTCGTGGCGGCACCTTTCGACCCGGATGCCGCGTTCCTGCAGCTGTACACCTCCGGAACGACGGGGCACCCCAAGGGGGCCGATGCTCACGCACCGCAGTCTGTCGGCCCACAGTCGCGCCGCGGTCACCGGATTCCGCTTCACGGAGGACTCGGTGAGCATGGTGGCCATGCCTCTGTTTCACGTCGGAGGGTCGTCGTGGGTGCTCGCGGGTATGTCGGTGGGTGCCCAGACGGTGATCGTGCGCGAGACGGTGCCCGGTGACGTTCTCGACGAAATGGTCGAGCGCGCAGTGACTCACGCCTTCTTCGTGCCGGCGGTGTATGGGTTCTTTCTCGCGGAGCGGCGTCTGCACAAGCGGGACTATTCGGCGGTGCGATGTCTGGGCTACGGTGGTTCGCCGATGCCACTGCCCACGATTCGTGCCTGTCTAAACCTCGATCCACCGATCGGCTTTTGCGGTGTGGTGAAAAGTGTTGAGCACGTTCGGCCTGGGTGGCGGGCATGAGTCA